>JAQXGO010000034.1 GCA_029006755.1 Clostridia bacterium
GTTCCGTCATATCTTTTACGCCAACGATACACATATTGACGATTTACTTTGTAACGGATAGCAGCTTTGGTTACACCGTTTTTTAAAGAATATTCAATTAATGCTTGCCTAAATCTCATAGTTTGTGTTATAGTTTTCATAGCAAGTGGCTCCTTTGTTTTTGGTTGTTTGTGGTGAATTAACTATAACACAAAGAAGTTTCACTTGCTATTCTTTTTTGCCGATATGTTTTTGTACGAGGTTTACTCGTATGAAAATATATCGGAATGTAACACATCTATTGTAAACCTACAAGACAATGTTATGCAGAGACAAATTTTTTATTGACTTTTTTCATAAGAATGCATATAATAAAAAAAGATAGGAGGTGGCTCCGGCATGAAGACAAAGGCAGAACGCAGACTTGCAAAACGAAGACAAATTGAGCAGGAAATCAGACAAATTGTTTTAAGAGACAGCCGGGAAATTCTTATGGACAATATGCGCCGTCGCCGCCGGCATGAATTTAAGATGGGTGACGGAGTAACACTGATTGAATGGCTGCAAGGCGGCATTCGGGAAAGCGATCGGTTGTATCGGGTTAGGGAAGGCGTTGTTGTGGATGTTTTACCTGCCGGCTACATCGTAGAAGGAAGGACAGCCAGAGGCAAAATAGCAAGGGATTTTGTAAACCGCGCGCATCTGATCAATGGATTTGTGAGAATGTTTCCGCGGGAGGAAGGATAAGGGGTATTTATGCAGGTATATGGCTTTGTGGGGCCCAGTGGCACAGGGAAAAGCTATCGGGTGACGGAGGTCGCCAAGGCAAATGGGGTGCCTTATATTATTGATGATGGTCTGTTGATTCGAGATAATAAGGTACTTGCCGGCATTTCTGCAAAGAGAGAATCTACAAAAATCGCCTCGGTAAAACGGGCGCTTTTCTTTGCACCCACGCATGCCGCGGCGGTGAAGCGTTCCCTTGCGGAGGAAGAAGCAGAAAAGCTTATGATTGTGGGGACATCGGTTGCAATGATCAACAAGATTGCGGAAGCACTATGTTTACCTGCACCGGAAAAAATTATTCATATTGAGGATGTTTCCACAAAGGAGGAAATTGCGGCAGCGCAGCATTCCCGTCTTACAGAAGGGAAACATGTAATTCCTGTGCCGACCTTTGCGGTGAAAAAGGACTTTTCGGGGTATTTTTTAGACCCATTGCAGATATTTCGGCCGGTTGGAAAACGGCTTATGGGCGAAAAAACAGTGGTTCGCCCTACATACAGCTATTTAGGGGAATTTAAAATTGCAAACAGTGTGTTAATTACAATCGGGGCGTATGAAGCCAAGAGAACACCATCGGTAACAAAAGTATGGACCTGTGGACTTACCGAGCTTGAAAAGAGCGTTGTTTTTCATCTCGACATAAACCTGCAATACGGCAGTGTCATTCCGAAATGTGCCGGAGAAGTGCAAAAAAGGATTACGGAGAAAGTCGAGAATTTGACCGGCATCGTTGTGGACAATGTCGAAATAACTGTTCGACAGCTTGATTATTAAGTTTTTGGCCCGAATTACTTGACTTTTTGTAATTTGGTGATATACTATATGGATGTGGGAGAAAATGCAAAAGGCGGAGGCGTAGCATGCAAAAGATAGGTTTTGATAATCAGGCGTATATTCAGAAGCAATCGGAACAAATTAAGCAACGGATAGATGCATTTGGCGGGAAGCTTTATTTGGAATTTGGAGGCAAACTCTTTGATGACTATCATGCATCCCGCGTATTGCCCGGCTTTCAGCCGGACAGCAAGGTTCTTATGTTGCAGAACATTGCGAAGGATGTTGAAATGGTGATCGTCATTAACGCAGACGCCATTGAGAAAAATAAAATGCGCAGTGATTTGGGAATTACCTATGATGCAGATGTTTTGCGTCTCATTGATGCCTTCCAAGCAAAGGGACTTTACGTAGGCAGTGTGGTGATCAGCCAGTTTGACGGGCAACCCTCTGCGGCGACTTTTAAGGAGAAACTGGAGAAATTAGGAATCAGAACCTATTTCCATTATCCGATTCAGGGCTATCCTACGGATGTAAAGCATATTGTCAGTGAAGACGGCTTTGGAAAGAACCCTTATATTGAAACGACTTGCCCGCTTGTTGTCGTAACAGCACCCGGCCCGGGCAGTGGGAAAATGGCAACTTGCTTGTCACAGCTTTATCATGAGAACATGCGCGGCGTGAAGGCCGGTTATGCAAAATTTGAAACTTTCCCGATTTGGAATATTCCGTTAAATCATCCTGTGAACCTTGCTTATGAGGCAGCAACAGCTGATTTAAACGATGTAAATATGATTGATCCCTACCACCTGGAGGCCTATGGTAAGGTGACGGTTAATTATAATCGTGACGTAGAGGTTTTCCCGGTTCTGAATGCGATTTTTGAACGCATTTCAGGGACAAGTCCGTATAAGTCACCGACGGATATGGGCGTTAATATGGCGGGGGACTGTATTATGGATGATGAGGTGACCAAAGAAGCTGCAAGAGCGGAAATCATTCGCCGTTATTATGATGCAAAATGCGAATGTCGCCTTGGAAGATGGTCGGAGGCACCTGCACAGAAAATAGAAATTATTATGAATAATGCAGGGATTACCCCGGAGGATCGCGCGGTTGTGCGGGCAGCATTGACGCGAAGCGCGGAAACGGGGGACAAGCCTGCAGTTGCAATCCGTTTGCATGACGGCAGAGTGATTACAGGCAAAACTTCAAACCTTTTAGGGGCATCCTCTGCGGCACTTTTAAACGCAGTGAAATCTGCCGGCGGTATTGCAAAAGAATTGCATCTCATTGAGCCTTCGGTCATTGAACCGATTCAGGCATTAAAAACAAGGATTCTGGGGAATCATAATCCACGGCTTCATTCGGACGAGGTTTTAATTGCACTGACTATGAGTGCAGTTTCAAGTCCGGCGGCAAAGCTTGCTACAGACCAGCTTTCCTCTCTGCGCGGGTGTGAGGCACACTCTACTGTGTTGCTCTCGCAGGTGGATAAGGATATTTATCGAAAGTTGGGCATTCATTTAACTTGCGAACCGAAGTATCAGACCAAAAAGCTTTATCATAGAAATTAGCTCGGTGGTTTATACATACAAGAAACGCACAGTCTGGAAAGGGATGATAGAATGATCTATTTTGACAATGCAGCTACAACGGCAGTCAGCCCGGCGGTTGTTGAAAGTATGTTGCCTTGGTTTACGGAAAAGTTTGGTAATCCGTCCTCTATTTTTTATACAATCGGCGCAGAGGCCGGTAAAGGCATAGATGAAGCAAGAGAATGGATTGCAGAAGCAATCGGTTGTGAAAAAACAGAGCTGTTTTTTACGGGGTCCGGCAGTGAAGCGGATAACTGGGCCGTGAAAGGGACAGCACTGAAAAGTGGGAAAAAACATATTATTACCTCTGCGATTGAACATCATGCGATTCTGCACACTTGTGCGTTTTTAGAAAAACAAGGGTATCGCGTAACATATTTGCCGGTCAATGAAAAGGGATTGGTTTCTCCGGCAGATCTGGAAGCAGAAATTTGCGAGGATACTGCGCTTGTTTCCATTATGCTTGCCAATAACGAGATTGGGACCATTCAGCCAATCAAGGAATTGGCAGAAATCGCACATAAGAAAGGTGTTTTATTCCATACGGATGCAGTACAGGCAGTTGGAGCTATACCTGTAGACGTTAAAGAATTGGGCGTGGATATGCTGAGCATGTCTGCACATAAATTTCATGGTCCCAAGGGCATCGGAGCACTGTATATCCGAAAGGGCTTGCGGCCGGTTCAATTGATTCATGGCGGTGGGCAGGAACGGAATATGCGCGCAGGCACAGAAAATACAGCCTATATTGTTGGTATGGCACGCGCAATTACAGATGCTGTGAAGAATATGGAAGAAAACAGTGCACGGATCAGCCGCTTGCGCGATAAGTTAATAGAAGGTGTTCTTTCGGCTGTGCCGGAGACGATCTTAAACGGAGATAGGGAAAATCGTTTGCCTGGCAATGCGAATTTTTCTTTCCGCTATATTGAAGGAGAGTCCTTATTGCTCCGGCTATCCTTAGCCGGGTTTGCCGCATCCAGCGGTTCGGCATGCGCATCAGCTTCGTTAGATCCATCTCATGTGCTATTGGCGATTGGCCTGCCGCATGAAATCGCACACGGCTCTTTGCGCATTAGCCTCGGCACAGAGAACACAGAAGAAGAAGTGGATCGGTTTTTGCAGGTGTTGCCGCCTATTGTGGAAACACTTCGGCAGATGTCCCCGCTTTACGAAAACAAATAAAAGGAGAAACAATATGTATTCAGAAAAAGTTATGGATCATTTCCAAAATCCCCGCAACGTAGGCGAGATTCCGGATGCCAATGCTGTTGGCACGGTCGGAAACGCAAAATGCGGCGATATTATGAAGATATATATGAAAATCGATGAAAACAAGGTGATTACAGATATCAAGTTTAAAACCTTTGGCTGCGGTGCGGCTATTGCAACAAGCAGCATGGCAACGGAACTTGTAAAAGGGAAAACAGTGGAAGAAGCGTTGGAACTGACCAATAAAGCTGTTGTCGAGGCGCTGGATGGTTTGCCGCCGGCAAAGCTACATTGCTCCGTGTTGGCAGAGGAAGCCATTCATGCGGCAATTGAAGATTATTGTCAGCGGAATCGCATCCCCTTTCAAGGAAAAAAGTGTGAAGGGTGCTGCAGCAGCTGCCACAATCACGAATAAGGATTTTTAATTACTGTGCTTTAAAAAGGCGGCAAGGTTTTCGGAAGGAAAACTTTGTCGCTCTTTTTTTGTGTGACGAGGTTCGCAAAACGATATACAGTCAAAGGCACATGCTGCCAATCAAAATCTATGATTGCAAAATGGGAAAAGATCAGGATTGCACCATACGAAATACGCCGTCGCATAAAAAAAGCAACAATTTTCTAATGAAAACCGTCACTTTTTTTGGAGCTGTCTAGCAGATTCGAACTGCCGACCTCTTCCTTACCAAGGAAGTGCTCTGCCTACTGAGCTAAGACAGCATTTTCGGAACGAAAAATAGTATAACACAAATGAACAATTCTGTCAAGTAATTTCCGCAATATAATTGAATTCCGAACAAATTATTTCAAAAACCGCAATTTTATGCCTGCGGATACGCAAAGGAAGGCATCAGTTCCATCTTAAACTTGTTCCGTTCATGCTTGGTATCAATCATTTCTTTGATATGTGCATCTTCACAGATGCCGGTTCGGATGTATTGATCTAAAACAGCATAGGTAAAGCCTAAGTTATCCTCATCCGTCTTACCGCAAAGCCCATCTGAAGGAGCTTTTTCGATAAGCACCTCGGGGATGCCAAGCACGCGACCAATCTCCTTCACTTCTGTTACAGTGAGGTTTGCAAGAGGTGAAAAATCTCCGGCAGCATCTCCGTATCTTGTGGAATAGCCTACCCAGTCCTCCGACAAGTTGCAGGTGTTTACTACTCTGCCATTGCAGCTTTGGGAAACGGCATATAGGGTGGACATACGAATTCTGGGGGGCAGGTTCTGCCTGGTTTGCGCAGTAACGGAAATTTCGGCTGGCAGATTCTGCAAAACGCTGTCGACTGCATCCTTCACATTTATCACATAATGCTTTATGCCTAAGTGGTTTACAAGCATATAGGCCATGTCAATATCGGGCTGTTCACCCTGCGGCAATAATACGCCAATGACACGGTCTTTCCCGAGGGCAGAAACGCAAAGCGCCGCGGTTACAGCACTATCTTTCCCGCCGGATATACCTAAAACGGCGTTACAACCCTTTCCATTTTCTTCAAAAAAATCTCGAATCCACTGTACAACAGCCTCTGTGGTTTTTTCAGCATTAAACATTACCATTCACCTCTATATGCAGCATTGTAGCACATTTTTTGTGTATTGTCAAGCGTTATGCCCTGCCCCGAAAAATCTTTTTCGGATACAAAATAAAAGAAGAACAAGGAACAGCGCGCCTGCAAGATAGAGAAAGGGAGGGATGAACTGCGAAGGGCTAGCGACGGCGGTGTCATGAAGGGGAAAAAATCGAAAAAAAAGCCGCGCAATCAGACCGGCAAGTCCGGCTGAAATCAGTTTTCCTACAACATAGGTTTTCATAGAAAGACCATATTTATGCACAATTCCCATGGTTTGTAGGAGAACAGAAAGGCCACCAAATGCCAGAATCATAGCCACGGCAGCATACTCCGTGCCGCCGACCGTTGTCATTGCGGAGGAAATCTCAAAAAAGCCGCAGGCGAATAGTTGGGCGACATTCTCCGGCACACCCAAAAAAACAAGCCCTTTAGAAAGCATGGCAATGATGCCAAGTTGTTTAGACAAGGCCAGGATGACAGCAAAAAAAACGACGTAGCCGCAAAGCGTTAACATTGTTTCCACTGCAGATTCCATAACGTGCTGCTTTTCTTGGACGGGCACAATTTTTGCATGCAGAGGCATAGATTGCCCCCAAAAGCGCATGAGAATGCCTGTAAAGAAAGAAGAAAGCAGGAGAGAAGCCCACAAAAGAGCCCCGACACGGCTATCGCCATATACGCCAACGCCCACGGCACCGATGACAAAAAGCGGCCCTGCATTATTTGTATAGGCAAGAAGACGCATGGCTTCTGTGGCGGTCAGACAGCCCTTTTGATATAGACGGCATGTAATGGCAGCCCCTGCAGGATAGCCACTGATAAGTCCCATTAAAATGGCGATGGAACCGCTGCCGCCAATGCCGAACAAAGCTTTTGTTCCCTTTGCCAGTCTTTTTCCGGCATACACCGGGAAACCACTCTCAATTAAGAGATTTGTACAGACAAAGAAAGGAAACAATGATGGAATTAACACATTCGCACACAAAGACAGTGCTTCCCTTGCGCCGGCAACCGAAACTGTGGGCATCAGTGCCAATAAAATAGCCAATAAACCTGCACACCATCCTAAAAGCATTTTTTCATCCCCCTAATATTTCATAATTTTCTTTCCGGATTACACATATACTTATGAAGAAAGGACTGATTTCATGCAAAAACGACATCGATGTTCCCTGGGAGAAAAGCTTAGCGATGCGGCAGAACTGCCAAAGGATATAACATTGGGGCTTCCCAAAATCACTTTGTTGGCACAAAAAGAGGCGTATATAGAGAATTATCGCGGTATCATTGAATACGACCCGCAAATCGTCAGGCTGGGCTATACAGACGGCATTATCACTCTGTACGGCAAAGATTTAACGATTGCTTCCATTACGGATGAGGACATTACGATAAACGGAATCGTGACACAAATTATCCTGTCCGCATCGGAGGTGTAGGTATTGATTATCTCTTTCATTCATTTTCTGCGGGGTTACTTGGTGGTGCGCCTGACGGGCCCATACATAGAAAGGTTTATTAACCTTTGCGTGCAGCAACGTATATACATGTGGGGGATTCATCGGGAAAAGGAAAATTGTATACGTCTTTCGGTGGGAATTGCCGGATTCCGACGTATGCGCCGCCCGGCAAAGGCAACCCGCACACATGTGCATATTTTGCAAAAACGCGGATTTCCGCTTTTTTTGTATCGGCACAGAAAACGCCAAGGGTTTTTGATAGGAATGCTTATTTTCAGCTTGATTTTGGCAAGCCTGACTTCCTTTGTGTGGGACATTCAGATTGACGGTTTGGAAAAAATTGACGAAATTACAATTAGAAATGCATTGAAGTCTTGCGGTTTGGAAACGGGTGTGGTAAAATATAAATTGAAAGCTTCAGAGATCAAATCAAAAATGCTTTCGTCGGTTCCGGAGCTTGCTTGGCTGTGGGTGGAATTGCACGGCACGCGCGCCTATGTCCATGTGCGGGAGAGGACAGCTGTACCGGAAATGGTGCCTGCGCATATCCCTTGCAATGTGGTGGCTGCACGTGATGGCGTGGTAGAAAGAATTGTTGCAACACGAGGTACGCCCCTTGTCACGGAAGGTGATGTGATTCAACGCGGTATGCTACTGATTAGCGGCACGGTGACTACAAAGCAGGGCGGTGCTCTATTAGTGCATGCCCAAGGCGAGATAACCGCAAAAACATGGTATGAAAAAAGCGGCACATTTCCGCTTTTGCGTCAAGAGAAGAGAGAAACCGGCAATACAGAAAAACGGTATGCACTGCAGCTTGGGACCTACACGCTGCCGTTGGATTTCGGCAGAAAAACCTCCTTTTCTAATTTCACGGAGGAAGAAAAAAGCTACACATTGCAAATTGGAAGACACTGGATGTTGCCTGCCGGTTTTAAGGCACTTATATATCGTGAAATAGATGTGGAAGAGAAAAAAATGATGCCGGAGGAAGCGGAAACCTATTATGGCGCACAGCTTTTAGAAGAAATGCAACGAGATTTGCCGGTTGAACCATTAAATATAAGTTTTTCGCATATACTACAAGACGATGGCACCATTTTCGTGACCTGTACGGCAGAGTGCAGGGAGGAAATTGGCGTAACCGCGGAAATATTGGAGGGAAACTGATTGACTGAAAGATATTTTGATATAAACGGTATTCCAAATGTATCGGAGCTTTTTGGAGCATTCGATCAAAATTTACTGCTGATTGAAAAAGAATTGGATGTACAACTGATTACGAGAGAAGGCGTTGTGAAAATTCTGGGGGAGGACGCAAATACCCAAAAAGCCGTATATGTATTTGAAAATTTAAAGGGCATTTTGGAGAAAGGAGACGGCCTGTCCGAGCAGGATGTGCGGTATGCTGTTACCATGGCGGAGGACGGCATTATTTTCTCTGCGGCAGACCTCGGAGAAAACTATGTATGTATTACGGCAAAGGGAAGGCCGATTAAGGCAAAGACTTTAGGCCAAAGCCAATATGTAGATTGTATCCGCAAAAATACAGTGACGTTTGGGATAGGACCGGCCGGCACAGGAAAAACCTATCTTGCTGTGGCACTGGCTGTAGATGCCTTTCGGAAAAAGCAGGTCAGCAAAATTGTTTTGACAAGGCCGGCGGTGGAGGCCGGTGAAAAGTTAGGCTTTTTGCCCGGGGATTTGCAAAACAAAGTAGATCCGTATTTGCGGCCTCTTTACGATGCATTAAGCGATATGTTGGGGAGTGAAAGTTATCAGAAGTATTTTGAACGCGGCCTGATTGAGGTAGCACCGCTTGCCTACATGCGCGGACGAACGTTGGATGATGCCTTTATCATCCTGGATGAGGCGCAGAACACAACGCCGGAGCAGATGAAAATGTTTTTAACGCGCATTGGGTTCGGCTCCAAGGCGATTATTACCGGGGATATCACCCAAATAGATTTGCCGGATGGCAAGCGCTCCGGGCTTCGGGATGTAATGCATATTTTAAAGAACATTGAAGGCATCGAATTTATGTTTTTAACCGCCAAGGATGTTGTAAGGCATCCTTTGGTACAAAAGATTATTGATGCATACGAAAAGAACATGAATAAAAGAAAGTAGTTGCGGTATGAAAAGAATACTAATTTTCGCATTTACATTTATTGTTAGCTTTTTGCTTGTTTTTAGTGGCCTGCAGCCTACGAAATACGAAGTCGCGGTAGGCCGTACTGCGCCTGCGGATATTTATGCCACACGTGAGGTTGTGGACAAGCTGACAACAGAAAAACGCCGGGCAGAGGCAGAGGCGGATATGCAAGATCGGTATGAACCGTCCGAGGATCTAACGCGCAAGGCTGCAGAAACTCTTGAGGAATTTTTTGCTGCCGTATCCATGCGGCGTGCCGGTGGAGAAGAGACGGGAAACGCCATTGCAGAGCATGTGGGGATTGACCGTTGTCTTGCTATGACGGATGAAGAATATTCTGTTTTTTTACAGGTGGTAACGGAAACGCAAAATACGCTGCTTGCGGATGGCGTGTCCGACAAAGAGGAGTCCCTTCAAAAGGCAGAAGAAATGTTGCATTTGCGTTTATCCTTGCAGGAAACAGAACTTGGCAGTGCAATCCTCAGAGACAGTCTTTCGGAAAATATGATATACAGTCCGGAAAAAACAGAAGAGGCAAGGCAGAAATTACGGGATAGCATTGAGGAAGTAACTTACAAAGCCAATCAGATTATCGTGCGGCAGGGCGATATTATTTCGCAGGCGCAATACGAGGTGATCGCGGAGTTAGGCATG
>JAQXGO010000035.1 GCA_029006755.1 Clostridia bacterium
CCGTTTCAGCTTGTCGGCCAAAAAGTTCATCAGTGTGGATTTACCGGAACGGAACTGGCCGTAAATCAGCACAGTTTTTCCGCCGTTATTGCCGCTTAGAATGCGGTTACACAAATCATCCACCGCTTCATCTCTGCCCTGGAACAGTTTGGCGTTCTCCGTGCCGGGACGAAGTGGGCCGGGGCTATACGGGTTTGGAATTACTTTATATTCATCCCGGCTTTTCACGCGGATATTCATCTCCTGTGTAATGGACGTGGTTTCCCCATTTACGTTTTTGTAGCTGACGGAAACGGTCATTACGAAAGGCTTTTCGTTGGTAACCCCTTCATGCGTTAGCGGCAGGGGAATGGGAACGGAAGCACTCTCGCCGCCACGCAGCGTAAAGTCCTCAGCAAAATGGGTTTGGCTAAGGTTACAAAAGCGTTGCGCATCTTCCCCGACCGCAATGTCAATAAAGAAGTTGCTGGCAGGCGTGCATTGCTCACCGCCTTTCCCATTATAGATGAGAAGCATAACATCAATGCTTTGATTACTTTTCGGCCAGTAGCCCTCCTCCTCATATTCATTCTGTATAGAAATGACAGGCAGACTTTCCTGGGTAAGTGCGTTACTTTCTTCTGTCACAGCCTTTCTTATAATAGCAAGGATAGATTGCAAAATTCCAAAAGAAAGCTCCGAAGGATTGGTGGCAAAGTCCTTTTCGTTTGCATCCGAATCCATTTTTATTGTGCGGTAATTTTCTTGCTTTAGCTCGTAATTGTTCAAATTATGCAGGTCGCAGTATTTCGCAAGAATGTTGGCTAAGCTTCTGCACCGCTCGATATCCAGCGGACTCCAGAGAAGGCCGTTTGTATTCTCTAAAAAATGGAGCAGGGTTTCCAAGGACTTGCGAATACCGGCCGCGGACCGATCCTCTTCCTCCGCGCAGGTACGGATTTCTTCCATAATCGTGTCAAACCGGTTCTTATTGCGCCGGAATTCGCTGAAATATTTTTCAAATAATTGGTCTAAGCTCTCTGCGTTTTCATAGGATCTTTCCACAACGCCCATAATTTGCGTGCGAACCACGTACTCTTTGCCGATTTTTTTGATGATCTTCATTATAATCGGCATCAGCGGACGGCAGTAGTACAGAAGGCGGACAAGTACCTTGACAGCACCTGCATACAGCTTCTCATTCTGGAACATTTTAGAGAAGTTGCTTTCGATTGCATCCCAGGCCGCTGCAATATCCGCTTCTTTAAAGACATTTTTCTTTTTCACCTGCACGGCATGGAATGTACCCTTTTTAAAGCCCATGCTGTACACAATATACATATTGAGCGCATCATAGAATTCAGGAAATTTTAAAAACTCCGTTGCCGGGAGCTGGCTATACATCTGCAAACATTCTAACGCGAAGAATGCACAAGTACCAACAAGCGGATTCAGCTCCAAAATCTTCTTTTTATAACTCAGCCACATAAAGTGACCGGCAGATTCCAGATACCGTTTTGCCCATTCAGCGTAAAAAGCTTCCTCCTCCTCTTTAAAGCTGGTCAGGCAGTAGGAGGCAATACGAATCATATCCATTTTGGTTTCCCAAACCATGCCGAAATCGCCTTCATTCAGACGGTTGTTTTTAAATACGGTGGTTTCGGAAAGACGCGTGTAGAATTTTTCGGCTTCCTCTACGCCGGATGGTTCCCAAACGAATTTGCCTATGGCAGTATCAAATTCTGCCGGAGAAAGACGCATGTAACCGGTGCTTTTTAAAATATAATCCAAATAAGGCGTGGTGTATACCTGATCACCGGTGGCCGCATCCACCAAATTTTCAATTTGCGGTTCGGCGGTGACACCGGCCTTGGCATTTTCTAACATGGTGCGCATATGCTCGATTTTCTGCAGATTAGAACAAACGACCTGGTAGTCGGCTAATGTGCGTTCTGCATCGTCATAATGCTCCTCGCCCATACCGATGTAGGCGGCAAACATACAAGTGTAGGCCGCGCCGATATCCGGAATGCCTTTCTTTTCATAGAACAGCACGCGACGGCAATGCTCGATACAAATGCGGTATTCCTTCAGTTGCAAATGGCAACGGGAAAGTTTGATCAAATCTTGCAACACAAACTGGTCACGCGTCAGCGTTTCCAAAAGAGATATGGCCTTTCGGTATTCCTGCTTGCCAATATAGGCCGGCACCAGCAACCGGTCTATTTGCAACTGTTCGTCTTTCGAAAAGTCAAATTGTGTTCTGTATTTTTCGGCGTACGCAATCGCACCATCATAATCCAGAATGGTTTTGCGAAGGCGAATAGAAATCAAGTCCTTTACATGTGCCTTCTTTTCCGATTCAGAACAGGTGGATCCTTCCAGTAAGTTCACAATCTTGCGCGTTACCTGTTCGCACTCCTCCATGGTTCTGGCAGATTGAATCGCTTTCGTAATGGCAGAGTGATTGTTCGTGTTTCCACGCGGCTTAGGCGTTGGTTGGACATTTGCAATGAGGCGGTTGACTTTGGCAATTAAATTCTGCGGTGCGTGGTCTTTCACAAGAGCTTTTTGCACCTTTTTAAGATTAGATCGCTTTACATCTTCCCGCCGGTTGATTTGCACGAAGGAATAATGCCCCGGCACCCCGTTGGCACTGAAGTGGATAATGTCACCGGGGGACAAGGCATACGGCGCATGCTCTAAAACGGCAAGCGTATTCGTAAGCGTAATCACCTCGTAATTTCTGGTGTTTGGAATTTCTCCAAGCACAGTGGCTATGCCGGTGCCTGTATTTAAAACGGTGATGAGTGATTCGTACATTCTGTTTACTGCCTCTGTATCGGAAATCGCATAGTCGTCAAAGGAATAAGCGGTTTCAGCAGGCACAAGTCTTTTGTAAAGCGCGTAAATAATTAAATGCACAGCATTTCGGTCAGCCAAGGGGGATTGCATCATATCCGTAAGGCAGGCAGACATTTGCTGACCTTTCACCAGACTGTGCGGATAAGGCTGCTGAATTGCATGCAGCATAACGTGCGGCGCACCGATAAACTCCCGCCAAAGGCTGATGGCCCCGGGAAGCCGCCCGTTCGACACATAAAAATCAAAAGAAGCCTGCGAATTTCGGTATTCGCCCAGCTGATGCATTGCATAAGTAAAGCCATCGCCTACATCTGTGCGGAGAAAGTGCAGATAGGCAATCAGCTGCAAAAGATAAGGTTCATGGGTCTCCTGATACATCGTTTTAAACTGCGCGACGGCAGGTTTAACTTTATCATCCAAAGAACTGCGGTCATTCTTCTTTGCATAAAAAACAGAAGTGCAAGCACTTTGGTAACTTGCATAAAACTGCGGATAGTTTCGTTTAATACCATCGTATTCGAGGAAAGATTCCTCGCTTATTTTGGGAGGAAGCGGCATGGACTCGATTTTTGCTAAGGCTGCGGCATAATGGGCAGCAAACGTGTTGGCTGTATCCACCGCAGGGGCAGGGATGAATGCTGATGCCGGAGTCGGTGCAGGGGCCGACACTTCATTGAGCGCAGCCAGTTTCTCTCCGTCAACCTGCACAATACTGCTTACCTGATCCAAACGGAACATGGCCTTAAAGCCGTCAGCTTGTTTTATAATGATTTGTTCTTCGGAAAGGCGCAGAATTTGTCCGGCTGCTCGCTGCGTACCGCTTTGAATCAGGACAAAATCTCCTACTTCCAGCCAACTGTAATCCATCTAATCGCCACCTTATGTAATAAACTGAGACGATGCGGTGCAATCGAAAGGGCATACCGCAAAATATACTGCCATCATTATACCATTTACATATATTTTTGTCAAATCCTGCAGAACAATTCAGTAATATATAGAAGCAAGAAAATAATTCCTTGGTTGGGGTTGACTTTATTTTGCGTTCTGTGATATACTGAATATAATTCATTTTATATAAGGAGAATGACCATGCAAATTTTTGAAAAATCCATTCATTTTGCGAATGGTGCAAAAGTGTTTATGGCAGAAGAAAACGGTGTAACATTCTTATATGCGGAGGGCGACTTTGGCTTTGCCGGCGAAAAAACGGAGGTAGAGGGTAAGGCAGTTGTAAAAGCACCTTTAACACATGAAAACGCATGTGTACTGAGAAAGGTGTTTCCTTTTACAGCGCCGATTCGTGTCCTTGGTAAGGAACGCAGTTTCGGTGTTGGCGACCGTTTGGGCATTGCTACGCCCGGCCATATCGAAGTGTTTGCAGGCTATGATGCATACCCTGTATTGGCACAGCAGTCCATGCGCGAGCTGACACTGACGAATCGCACCTATGAGGATGTTCTGGATTGCGTTACCTTTGCAACCTTCCGTGATAACTTCACAAAGGGCTTTGGGGCCGATGGTGACCATTTGAAAAAGGCTGAGGATGTACGGTATGCTTTGGAACTTGGTTACACCATGATTACCTTGGATTGCTCCGATCATATCCGCAACGATGTAGCCGAGATGGATGATGCTGCTGTAGCGGCTGCGTACACAAAGAATGCAGCCATTGAAGAAAGATATATCGGCAAGAGCTTTGACGTGGGCGAAGGCATTACGGTTTCTTTTGACGAAGCTGCATTGCGCCGCATTGTGCTTGTGTACGGCAAAGCAATTGCGTTTGCAACTTCTATTTATGAAACCTTCTTTAAAGACGGCAAATACAATGCGGATTTTGAAATCTCCATTGATGAAACCTTGACGCCGACAACACCTTTGGAACACTTCTTTGTAGCCAATGAACTTACCATAGCGGGTGTGCATTTTGAAACCATGGCACCGCGTTTCTGCGGCGAATTCCAAAAGGGGATTGATTATATCGGCGACCTCAAGCAGTTTACAGAGGAAATGACCGTCCATAGCCAGATAGCAAGACATTTTGGGTATAAGCTGAGTATTCACTCCGGTTCGGACAAGTTTTCGACATTCCCCATTATTGGAGAAAAGACCCGTGGTATCTTCCATGTAAAGACAGCCGGCACAAACTGGCTGGAGGCAATGCGCGTTGTCGCTATGGTAGATCCGAAGCTGTACCGCGAAATTCATGCCTATGCTTTGGAAGCATTCGATGAAGCGACAAAGTACTATCATGTAACCACAGATCTTTCTAAGATTCCGGCACTGGATACAGTCAGCGATGCTGATCTGCCGAAGTATTTCGATCAGAATGATGCAAGACAGTTGATTCATATTACATACGGCCTGATTTTAAGCCGCAAGAATGTAGATGGCAGCTTCACCTTCCGTGATAAGCTGTATACACTTTGGAAAGAAAACGAAAAGACTTATACAGAAGCATTGCTGCGCCATATTGGGAAACATTTAGACCTTTTGGGTGTTCAGCATGCATAAGCAGAAAATAGCCTGATTTTGGTGTTTGGGGTGTGACGGATACAAAGCGGTCACACCCTTATCTGTAAAAAGTTGCAGAAGCGCAAAAGCACTGTGCACGATGTGTTGTACGGTTGTGACGGAGATGCAAAACGATATTTTTGATGGCGGGAAGAAATATGGTAAAGAGAATTATTTTGTGGTTCATACAAGGAATTATAGTCGGCTTTGGCGCTATTATGCCGGGCGTGAGCGGAGGTACGCTTTGCGTTGCCTTTGGGATGTATGTGCCCATTATTCAAACAATTTCACATCCAAGAACCAACCTGCGGCGGTATTTTTGGAGGCTATCGGTTTTTGTCTTAGGCGCGGCGGTCGGCTTTGTCGGCCTTTCCGGCTTGGCCGGATGGCTTTTAGGCAAAAACAGTACGCTGGTGACCTGTGCATTTGTAGGTTTTATTCTCGGCACCTGGCCGGAAATTTGGGAGGAAGCAGGGACGGAGGGGCGCGGCAAAAAGGCTTTTCTCTGTTTGGGAGCAGGATTTTTGGGCATGCTATTGCTGCTCACCTTTCTGCAAAAGTCCAATATTGCGGCGGTACCGCCGAATTTTTGGGGATTTCTGTTTTGCGGCGTGCTTTGGGGCATCAGCTTTATTGTGCCGGGGCTCAGTTCCTCCACCTTGCTTTTGTTTTTCGGACTCTACCAGCCCATGCTGGATGGGATAGCCTCATTGCGCCCCATTGTCATTTTCCCTGTTTTTATTGGGGCGTTGCTTTGCCTTGCCAGTCTTTCTAAGGGTGTCAATGCACTCTACAAAAAGTATTATACGATTGTATCCCACTTCATTGTGGGGGTAGTCATTGCAACAACCATCATGGTGATTCCGGTGCAAAACAGCGGCAGCGCCGATACAATCTGGCGGATAATCTGCATTGCAGGTGCTGCAATATGCTCGTATAGCTTTACCAGGATTTGTGCAAAAATTAAGCAGGAACCATAAAAGGGGAGAGAGACTTGGAGGAAACAGAAAGATTAGAAGGCATGACCATCTTTGAAGAGGAAGGTTACCAGCAGGGCTATACCTGTATCGCCGGGGTAGATGAGGCAGGGCGTGGCCCGCTGGCCGGGGACGTTTATGCGGCAGCCGTAATTTTGCCGCGTGATTTTCGACCGGCAGGATTGAATGATTCCAAAAAGCTTTCCGAAAAAAAACGGGAGGCACTGTATGACATAATTTGTGCACATGCAGTCGCTTATGCAATCGGTACAGCCAGTGCGGAGGAAATTGACCGATTGAATATTCTGCGTGCTACGCATCTTGCCATGTATCGCGCGTTGCAAAGCCTTTGCGTGAAGCCGGACTATGTTCTGATTGACGGCAATCCCGTACAGGGCATCCCCGTCCCGAATCGTTCTATCGTAAAAGGGGATAGCCGCAGCCTTTCTATTGCGGCGGCATCCATTTTGGCAAAGGTGTCGCGGGATCGCTATATGAAAGACTTGG
>JAQXGO010000036.1 GCA_029006755.1 Clostridia bacterium
AATGCCATGGTTTAGCGAATTCCCACCCTAACTTTTTGACTCTTCTAAGGCTTATCCGCATATTCTCAAGAATCGTATGCTTTATGCGGTCTGTGCATTTTGCTACCACTCCTTTTGGGGCTGGAGAAAAATAGTGCAGAATGGACAAACTGCGCCAAAGCCGTAGGCTTTGGGTTCCCGAAGGCGTACACAGGTACGTCGAGAGGCGAAGTTTGTTCATAGCATAAAGCATTTTTATTTTAAGAAATGCATTGTTTAGCGAATTTCCACCCTAACTTTTCGACTCTTATAAGGCTTATCCGCATATTCTCAAGCATAGTATGCTTTATGCGGTCTGTGCATTTTGCTGCGGCCCCTTTACTGGAAAGCCTATCTGTACATAGGGCCATACTTTTTGCAAGCTTCATAGTCAGCCGCCTGTGTATCTGTTGTGCCGAATGACGCCCATGCGTGAGGACGATAAACCTTGTCGTCTGCTACATTGTGCATTGTTACAGGAATACGGAGCATGGAGCACATTGTGATAATATCCGCACCAATATGCCCTCCGACTGTTACACTATGGTTTGCACCCCAGTTTGCCATAACGCTGTATACATCTTTGAATGAACCCTCTCCCGTGAGGATTGGAGCGAACCAAGTTGTTGGCCAAGTTGGGTCTGTTCTCTTGTCAAGTTTGTCATGAATGTCGTTTTCGAGTATTACGGTGTAACCCTCTGCGATCTGAATCACCGGACCAATACCTTCAACAAGATTGAGTCTAAGCATTGTGACCGGCAGTTCTGCCTGTGTTTTAAAATGGCTTGAAAAACCACCGCCACGGAAGTATTCATAGTCAGCTCTGCACCAGTCTGTTGCATCAAGGCAAGCCTTGATATCAGCATCTGTCATATTCCACCATTCCTTAATGGTACCGTTTCCATTTTCGTCCTTTGCGGCACCTGTGCAGTCAAGTGCAGTTGCACCTGAGTTGATAAGGTGAATAATGCCGTTTGCAGCCTTGCCGCTAAGTTCCTTACCGGTCACTCTCTTTACAGCATCTGGTGACCAGTATGTGCGAACATCATGGAAGCAAGGTGCTTTCCCTGTAAGAAGTGTGCCAAAAAGCATTGAGATACCATTTAACGTATCATTCTCTGTTGCAAAAGCGGTAGGTGCTTTTTTGCCGTTCCAGTCAAATGATGATGCCATAATAGCTTCTGTAAAATCAGCATTAGGGAGCCAGTCTGTCCAGTTTCTTTGTCCTTGAAATCCGCCTGCAATTGCGTTTTTTCCAAGTGCTTCTTCATGCCATCCCATTTCACCTAGCTTTTCGTTCCCGTAAAGGATATCCTTAACAATAATTGAGAACTTGGCAATAAACTCCCAATCCTTGTCAGCAGGAATGGTTTTTGACTTTTTAATGATTTCAGGGAATGTCTTTCCCGCATTCTTGTCAAAACCTTCCTTACAATTTGCCTTAATCCAAGTCAAAGCCTTTTCATATTCGTCCTTGTCATATATTTCGTGTGTAATTCTTCTGAGAATTTCTGTCAGGTCAACCCATTCCGCACGAATACCAAGATATTTCTGCATAAATGACATATCACAGTAAGAGCCGGCAATGCCCATGGACACACCGCCAAGGTTTACATAAGCCTTGTCCTTCATTTGACCAACTGCGATTGCCGCCTTTGCCCATCTTATCATCTTTTCTGTAACATCATCAGGAACAGAATTATCTTCAATGTCTTGTACATCATGTCCGTACATTGAGAACGCAGGCAAGCCTCTCTGTGCAAATGCAGCCATAACTGCCGCCAGATAAACCGCTCCGGGTCTTTCTGTGCCGTTAAATCCCCAAACAGCCTTAATTGTATCCGAGCTTAAATCCATTGTTTCTGAACCATAGCACCAGCAAGGAGTAACCGCAAGTGTTGCACAGACATTTTGATTTTTAAAGAAATCAGCACACTTTGCCGCTTCTGCGCCACCACCAATTGTGCAAGGCGAGATAACACACTGAACAGGTGTTCCGTCCTGATATCTAACATTTGCTTCCATCAATTCCTTTGCAGCATTTGCCATTGCCATAGTTTTTGCCTCAAGGCCTTCACGTACACCGCCCCATCTTCCGTCGATGGTCGGTCTAATACCGATTTTTGGATACATAATTTTTACCTCCTAAATCATGAATATTTTATTGAATCACGCCTTTTTTCAACAATATATTTGCATAAAGAGCCCCTTCGCCTGTGGAAATAACAGCATATGCCTTTCTTGCTCTTTCATAAAATTCAAAACGGTCTATTTTTTCAAAATCTGCGTCAGAATACTTTTTGGCTATTTTTTTATATGCATCCCATATAGGTGTTTCCACCGTATCGCCTGCCACCTTTTCCATAAGGAATAGAGGCTGCGCGTATGTATCAAGCGGCAAAAGCTGTAAAACCGCCTCAAAAACCTCAGCCGCATCGTTTCCGCTAAGGTAAACTACTCTTCTACCCATTTCAGCAGCAGGAAAGTTTCCGTCAGCAATTACAAGCTCGTCACCATGACCCATTTCGCACAGAATTTTCAACAAATCCGGGGGAATAATCTTAGGTATATTTTTAAGCATATCGAACCTCCATGTTTTATTTCACCATTTCTTAATCTCTAAACAATTTAATTATATTATTGACTTGTTCCATTGTCTTGTGATATTATATTAAAAAATATAAATATTTTAACTATTTGGTGATTTTGAATGAACGATTTTTCAAATTACGAATCCATTCGTAGAGGTACGCCCGATTTCCAGGTGGAATTATATGATGTAACCAACAAGCACCCACGATATCATATGCAACACCACTGGCAAAACAGTTATGAAATTATTTATGTGGTGCATGGCACATTAACATTGCTTCTGAATAACAAAAAGATTGTGCTTCACCAGAGCGAAGCTGTATTTATTCCGGACGGAGTGATACATGGCGGAACGCCAACCAACTGCCGGTATATTTGTGTGGTTTTTTCCTCCTCTATTTTTTCTGCAACACAAAAAAGCCGTCTGATCACGAAAACCCGCATCAGACAGCCAATTTTGTTAAAAAATGAACCCTTGATTAAAACCATAATTCAAGATATGATGGAAAAAAGTGACGGATATCAATTGTCCGTAATAGGAAATATTTATATACTGACACACAAGCTGTTGACAATGTGCTTGGATAACAAAATATCGACGAATATAAAAATAGAAAAAATAAAGCCTGCAATGGCATATATTGAAAGAAACTACTCCAAAAACATTACACTGTCTGACCTTGCCAAGGAATGTTCTATGAGTCCAAATTATTTTTGTAGATTTTTTAAAAGCATCACAAACGAAACCCCTATCGGTTTCATAATACGTTATCGCATAGAAATGGCTTGCGAATTTCTTCTATCGGGTATGTCAATCACGGATACAGCCTATTCCTGCGGCTTTAATGATATAAGCTATTTTATAAATGTTTTCAAGCAACGAACAAACCTATCACCTAAGAAATATCAAATGCAGAATTCTCAATATTAAAAAAGACAGATTTTTCAAAATCCATTCCGGATCGGTATTCTGTTTTGTGCCAAACACCATACATCAGCCCGGTTTGTACGGCCAGCCTTCAAACCCTGAATCCTTGCGGATTTTCAAATTCTGGTCTTTCATTGACAAGAAGGGAAATATCTCGTCTTCCTCCATACAGTCTTGTATGCCCATCTCCCGCATTTCCTCCTTGTCAAAAATCTAAAATGAAAATGATTGATTTTGGTTTCCGTATTGAAGTCAATGGTGAAGATTTGCTCTCTTTTTATGGTTGCACCGAGAAAACCCATATAATTCCTTGTCCTGAAAAGAAAATTTTGAATATGCAAGACCGCATGACAAGCGTAAGTAGCGGCGATTCTTATAACTATCTTCTTGATAGCTCCTAAATTGCTGCAGCCATCGGCTTTGCAAACGTATACTGCTTTCTCTTATATGTTTTTAGCGTTCGGGTTTAATTTTTTGTACTGCATCGGCGATACACCGACGATTCGTTTAAAAATCCTGGAAAAATTCGGGTAATCGGAAAATCCTGCACGTGCAGCAATTTCGGAAAGCGGAAAATCATAAACCACCATAAGACGTTTGGCAAAGTCAACACGGCGCAGGTTTATAAATTCTATAATCGTTTGCCCTGTTTCTGCCCTAAATAATGTGCTAAGATATTGCGGTGTAAGATGTATATGGGCAGAGAGGTTCTCCAGTGTAATTTTCTCCGCTATATGATCCTCGATATACTGTTTTGCTTTCATTATATGAGGGTTTTGTCGCAAAGCATGTGTTTCGATCAGCTGATGATACAGAAAAGAAAAAAGTGCAACGCACTGCTCATACTGTACATCTGAAACAGAATGATATTCCTTTTGAAACATTTCCAGGAAAAAAAGTGTATTTCTTGTTACACTCTTCGGCAGATAGCCGGAAAGCGTCGGCGTAAAATCATTGGAAAACTGAATATTAAAGCTGGCATAAAACACATCTCCCTTTTCAAAAGTACGCTGGCGTTTTGCTCCCGGCGGAAATAAAATTGCATCCCCACTTTGTAAACGTATACGTTCATCGTTATAATAGTATTCCATTGTGCCTGATAACAGATATGTCAAATCCATATATGGCAATTTGCGAGGCGGCAACCACATCGTTACATCTTTTTTTGATAAGTTATATCGCAGAAACTTTATTTCATTTGTAAACAGCATATTTATCACCTTAAAATCAAACAACTTTTTCAAGAAAATCCTTAATACTAATCATTTCACTTTGCTTGGAAAAGTGGTACAATTAGTTATGAAAACAGTATAGCATTTTTTTTTATTTAAAACAAGGAATTTGTAAAAAAAACATTTCAAAAGCAGAAATTCTGGCTTTAAACCGATAGGCAAGCCTTTTTGCAAAGACCTATTATGCTAAGATTATATGAACGATTAAATACAGAATGTATGAGTTTTCACATTTACATCTGTTTTTATTCGGTAAGTATAAAAAAATGAAAGGAAGAGGTAAAAAATGAAAGGAATTTTAAAAAAATCAATCGCACTATCCATTATGGCAGCAATCCTTATCAGCATGGCTGTTCCGGCGGCAGCGAATACAAATGTTCTTCCGGGTGGCGGATTTGAAAGTTTATTGACCAATGAATTCGCAACTTCAACGGATGAAATCGAGATTACCAACGCAGTCGGAAACGGTTATTCGTTCGGCGGAGGTGCCTGGACAATCTGGGCAAGCAATGCCGCTGTTCCGGCCACTCTTAACTATAATGGCGGAAATCCATGGGTGGCCATTAACAGAACCAACGCCGGCTATATGACTCTTACATCAGCTCCTTTTGCTATTTCACGCGGTGCCACATACAGACTTTCGTTTGATTATCGCTCCGGCATAAAAAATACTAAAGCTATGCTTAGAGCTAACTTGATTCATTGTACCGAAGAGGGTGATGGCAGCGGCAGCTCGGTACTATTTACATCGCAGACAGGTGCAAATACTGCATTTCATCATGTAGAAGTATATTTTACTTGTCCAACAAGCCGTTCCAATATTAAAAAGGCACAGCTTCAGTTTATGCTTGAAGACAGAATCGAAAAAGTAATGCTACAGAATCTTTCCATGGAAATATGTGACGAAAATACTGTTTTGTGGTATAATACAACCGATACAATTGAAACCAATGCAGTACAGGTAAATCCTTGGTTTAAAGATACCTATGGTTACAGTATTGCACATGTTATGCAAACCAATTCTGGCCAGACACCTGTTTTGGCACCTACGGTAGGGAATTCCTATACGGTAATCAAAGCATTACCTGTTGTGGTAGAGGCCGAAGGCGTCATTCCCGTTATGATTCTTGCACAGTATAAAGGGACTTCTCTGAATTCGGTGAATATCATCGATAATCTTTCTCCGGCACTTGATGCATCGTCAGGGCTTTATATACAAAATTTAAAGGGTGAAACGATAACTGTAAATGCCGGCACCGATACCTACAAGGCATTCTATTGGAAAAGCTTTAGCAGTATGAATCCACAGAGTCAAATGGGAATGGGCAGTGTACTGCCACAGATGTAAAATAGGAGGATAACGCATGAAACGATTTTTAGCCGTTTTGCTTGCCCTTTTGATTATGGTTTCCGGTATGCAGGCCTTCGCAGCCGGAAAAATTCAGGGCGGACCGAATATACTTTATAAAAACGGAAATGTTGGTTTTGAAAATGATAACCCCGGTAAAATGCCTACCGGATACAGTATGTCTGATGTAACAGAATATGACAAGGTGCAGTCAGATAATAAAATGGCGCGCACGGGAGATATCAGTGCAAGAACCGAAATCACTACGCCGAAAGAATATATGGCATGTCTTCGTGCAGGTTCTGCAATTGCCGGTATAGAGGGTACAATCGAACTCGGCAAGGAATATGAAGTTTCTGTTTGGATCAACACAGGCGATACGCCCGCAAAGGATGGTGAAGGCTTCAGCCTTCGTGTCCAATACCATAATGCGAATGGCGAGGTAAAAAATGCTTACAGCGCAAGCGGTTGGAAAAAAGACACAAAAGGAAAATGGGAAAAACTTTATGTAAACATTGTAGCAGAATCCATCCCTACAATCAGAACGATTTATCTCGTAGCAGCACCAGGGACTGTGGGAACAGCTTGGTGGGATGACTTGGCTCTTCGTGATTTGTCCGAGACGCGCGAAAGCGAAGAAATGGAAGAAGAGTATCAGGCTTATGTAGCACCCCCCGTTCCACAGCCTGCAATCATAGAGATGCCCGATTGGTCTGAAAATATCATTCAAAATGGTGATTTAGAAACTCTTGATGAAAATGGTGCGCCTGTAGGCTTTGTTCCTTATAAAGGTTCCTGGAGCGATATCGTTTCAAGAGTGGACGATCCTGAAAAGGGCAGCTGTGTACGCATAAAGGACACGCAATCGCTGAGCCCCTGGTTTCGTTATGAAGTTGCGGTTGTACCCGGTGCAAAATATCAGTTCGTTGCCGACTTTAAATCTGACCCCAAAACCACCGAAGGTGCAATAAAAATAGAGTATTATAATTCTGCAGGCAAAAATATTAACTCTGCAAATTCTCAGAGATTCGGTACAACAGACGGAAAATGGGAAAAACGCGGTACAGCCTTCGACGTTCCTCTAAACAGTGATGTGAAAAGGGTTAGTTTGTACTTCAGAATGTATGAAAACGGCGAACTGTATTATGACAACTTACAGCTATATATGGTACAAAAACCGAATTATATTATTTTTGAAGGAGACACTTTCCTTTACACAGAGTGGGAAACCTCCACGATAGGCATCAGAGTAAATGACATGCTGCAGACACCTGTGGAAGGTGATTTGTTTGACGTTGCCCTTGTAGACGGCGAAACTGTATTAAAAGAAGAACTCGGCCTTTCCGCAATCGGCGAGCATGATTTCGTAGTATCCGTTTCCTCTTTGGCAGAAAAAGGAAAAGAATATGCGCTTCGAGTTCGTTATTATAATGCAAATGGCACGGAATACAGCACAGAAAGCCATGTACTGTACCGTTATGACAGACCAAAAATACTGAATGCGGACGGAACACTGACTGTAAACGGTAAACCTTTCTTCCCCGTAATCGGTTACCATGTATATTCAGCAGAAAAGCGTCTTTTGGATGCGCAGGCAGCAGGTATAAATGTTGCAGCTTCGGGCGGCGGCAGCATGGAGGATGCAAAGCTTTATCTTGATAATTGCCAAAAGCTCGGTATGATGGGTACACTCATGCTGTACGGCGGCGGCAGCGGCGCTATGAGACCGGCAGGAAGTGCGGAGAATATAGAAAAAACAAAACAGCTTGTAGCGGCTTACAAGGATCATCCTGCATTGCTCGGTTATCTTGTTATGGATGAGCCATATCTGCATCAGTCCAATCCCATGCCTGAACTCATCACCTCCTACAAAACGATCCGCGATATTGACCCTGACCATCTTATTATGATTCAGGATAGCCAGATGAGTAACTCCACCAGGGAAGTATCCTCTGTGTCCGATGCAATCATTGTGCATTCTTATCCGATCACTTCGAAGCTTATAGATAACTACGGAATGTCAAGTACAAAAGAACTGGTTTTAGACCCCGTTTTAAAAACCTTTGACTTTGGTAAAACAAATGTGCACAAAAAGCCTGTGTATTATTTAGGTCAGACATTTGGTGATGATACTCGCAAAGAAGCTGAAGAAAGCGGATTATTCTACTATCAGCCAACTGGCGACCAGCTGCGTAACCATCTTTATCTGGCACTATGGGAAGGCGTAAACAGTCTCGGTTACTATTCCTTTAAGGATTCCGGGATGGAGCTTGTAGAAAAGCCTCTGTATCAGGATATGCTTCAATTCGCCAAATGGGAACAGGACTTCTTGATTGACGAATTTGTAAATAAAACACATATCTATGTAAACGAGGATAAAACAACCGATGTATGGTGGCGCGTGTCAGTAGCAGACGGTAAACTATATGTAATGGCAGTCCACCTCGGTCTTACACCAACAGAGATTGAAATTCCGCTTGTAAGTCAAAAAGGAAATGTGATGTTCGGCGCATACGAAGGACGTCTGATTGCAGGCGAAAATATGGAGGAAACCATTGCAGGCAACGGCACAGTCAAATTGCCTATAAACCTTCACGGTGCAGTGCTCTATGAACTGACAGTGGCAGATATGCCCGACTTAACACCGTTAGCTCCTGCCAACTTCACAGATATGGAAAATTACGCGTGGGCAAAAGAAGCGGTAGACACACTTGAAAAAGAGAATGTCTTAAACCATAAGGGCGAAAATCTCTATGCTCCCGGAATGAATATCACACGTGGCGAGTTTGCAATGATGCTCGTACGCACCTTGGGACTCGAAACTGTTGTAGACGGAAACTTTGAAGATGTAGCTTCTGATGCAGAGTATGCAAAGGAAATTGCGGTTGGTAAAAAACTTGGTATTTTGCAGGGAATTGGTGAAAATAAATACAATCCCGAAGGCGAAATCACAAGACAGGATTTAATGACGATTATATCCCGTGCATTAAAGCTTTCTGGCAAAGATAATGTTTTGCATGCATTCTCAGATAAAGATCTTATAGCGGATTACGCTTTGGAACATGTGAAAGCCATGATTTCCGAAGGCGTTATAAAGGGAAATGCAGATGGCACATTAAATCCCCAAGGCAATACAACCCGTGCTGAAGCAGCGGTTATTATGTACCGTATCTTTATGAAGCACAGCAAAATATATGCATAAAATTGAATCAACAGTCCTGTCAGACTGTCGAAAATCCCTGTTTTGCATTAGGCAAAGCAGGGATTTTTCTGCACGAAAAAAATCTATCAAAATCATTTGGAAAATCGAGGTATTTCCGTTGCTATTCCCCAATTTTGGATGTTTGAGAAAAAGTAGACTTCTGCGTCCTTCGGCGAAGCGCATATCAAAATAGTAAGGGGCCGTAGAAAAATGCACAGACCGCATAAAGCACACGATTCTTGAGAAGATGCAGATCAGGCTTATAAGCGTCAAAAAGTTAGGGTGGAAATTCTCTAAACAATGATGCATTTCTTAGAATATAAATACTTTATGCTATGAACAAACTTCGCCTCTTGACGTACCTGTGTACGCCTTCGGGGACCCAAAGCCTGCGGCTTTGGCGCAGTTTGTCCATTCTGCACTATTTTTCTCCAGCCCCAAGGAGATGTAGAAAAATGCACAGACCGCATAAAGCACACGATGCTTGAGAAGATGCGGATCAGGCTTATAAGCGTCAAAAAGTTAGGGTGGGAATTCGCTAAACCATACATTTCTTAAAATAAAAATGCTTTATGCTATGAACAAACTTCGCCTCTCGACGTACCTGTGTACGCCTTCGGGGATCCAAAGCCTGCGGCTTTGGCGCAGTTTGTCCATTCTACACTTTTTTTCTCCGGCCCCAAAAGGAGCCGTAGCAAAAAGATTTTGAATCATCATTTTGCTACGGCTCCCTCTTTTTCGTCTCTTTATTTTGTACCAAAGATACGGTCGCCTGCATCGCCTAAGCCGGGCACAATGTAAGCGTCCTCGTTCAAACGATCATCAAGAGCGGCAACATAAATCTGTACATCCGGATGCACCTCTGTAACATGGGCAACGCCTTCCGGTGCTGCGACAAGACACATAAGACGAATATTGGTGCAGCCTTCCTTCTTTAACATGGAAATGGCATCACAAGCACTGCCGCCGGTTGCAAGCATGGGGTCAGTAACAATAACGAATCTGTCTTTAATATCATTGGGGAGCTTGCAATAATACACAACAGGCTTATGGGTGTCATGATCCCGATAAAGACCGATATGGCCAACTCTTGCTACAGGTAATAAACGCAAAAGGCCGTCCACCATGCCAAGACCTGCACGAAGGATGGGAACAATCGCTAATTTTTTGCCTTCAATGCGCTTTGCAGTCATTTTTTGAATCGGTGTTTCAATTTCTATGTCAGTCAGGGGGAAATCCCGTGTTACTTCATAGCCCATTAAAAGAGCAATTTCGTCTAAAAGATTGCGAAAGTCTTTAGTGCCGGTCGTTTTCATACGCATAATGGTCAGCTTATGCTGTACCAGCGGATGGTCAATAATGTGTAAATTTTTCATTCTTTTCTTCCTCTCTTTATTTTCCTTCATTGGCAATGTAGGTGAATATTTCCTTTGCTTTTTCAACGCCTTTATTTGCTAATTCATCATTGCGTTCTAAATCCATAAGCGCTTTCATCGCCACATACATATTGCCTTGGTCAAGCTGCATTTTTTTCCCAACGGCATTATCACGAAGCGGAATGGCAATGACTTTGCCCTCCTCGTTTTTGATGCCGTCCTCCAGCTTTTCCGGTGGCAAAATATCCTCAAGCGGGATAAAATATGCCGCCTTTTCCTTTGCATACTTTTCTTCAATCAAGTAAAGTCGCGCACTTTTATCTAAAAGCGAATAGTCAAACTCCAGCTTCTTATTCACATCATAGGATTCAATGATATTATCCCGAATGGCAATAATGCGATAATTGATGGTTTTTCTCCCGTCGCCGTCCAAATCGCCGACAATATCCTCTACCTTTTCGCGAATGGGAGCAAATTGCGACTCATTTCCATATTGTCCACTCACATAGACGACTACAAAATCCGGATCGCGCTTTTGAATAATATTCGTTGCATAAACGATGCCACTAAAAACAAAAAACAGCACAATTAGCGTAATGATTTTATTATGATACCAATAATTATCCAACCATTTCAAAAATTTACGCAACCCAATGCCGCCTCCTAACCTTAGTCATTATAACGGATTTACCCGAAATAGTCAAGGATTTTATGTAAAAAGGTGGTTCGCCGCATTTTCCCAAGCTTCGTATAATTCGGCAAGTTCTGCTTCCGCCTGTTGCACTTCTGCGGCAAGTGCCATTGCTTTTACATAATCTGCGCCGGCCTCCTCCGTTTCCCGGTTTTTTTGGGCAATGGTTTCTTCCAATTTGGCGATTGCGGCTTCAAGCCTTGCCACCTGTGCAGCCTCTTTGCGCTCAGCCGCACGCAGTGCCTTTTCTTCTTTGTATTGACTCACAGCCTTCTGTTTGGGCGTGAAAGCAGGATTTTCTTTCATCTTACGCTTTTCCTGATAATAGCTGTAATCACCATCGTAACTATCTACACCACTTTGTTCCATCGCCAAAACACGGGTAGCCAGCTTATCGATAAAATAACGATCATGCGAAACCGCCAGTATCGTGCCGCCATACTGCAAGAGTGCGGTTTCCAATGCTTCCTTAGCATCAATATCCAGATGGTTGGTCGGCTCGTCCAACAGAAGAAAGTTTGGACGAGACAAAAGAAGCATGGTTAAGGCCACTTTGGCACGTTCACCGCCGGAGAGCGTAGAAATTTCTGCATGAACAGCATCGCCGCGTAACCCGAGTGCAGCTAAAGCACCGCGCAGCTGTGTTTCAGTATGCTGCGGAAAAGCATCCCGTACCTGCGAGAGTGCAGTTTTTGTCGGCACTAAATTGGATTGCTTTTGGTCAAAGTAGCCTACATCAACGCCGGTACCCATTGTCACATGCCCGCTATCCGGACAGACTGCGCCTCGCAAAAGATTGAAAAGCGTGGTTTTCCCGCATCCGTTTGGGCCCAGTAAAAAAACACGCTCGTTTTTATAGATTGTAAAAGAAACAGAAGAAAACAGCGTTCTGCCATCAAAGCTTTTCTCTAGGTTTTCCACACGAAGGACTTCGCCGCCGGTTTTGCGGCTTGGAGAAAACTGCATAAAAACGCCTTTTTCCGCTTTCGGCGGTTTCTCCATTTCGTTTCGTATGCGGTCAATTTGCTTTTGTTTGCTTTCCGCCATACGAATATTGCGTTCCCGGTTAAAGCGGCGCTGGGTTTCGATGATCCCTTCAATTCTTTTAATTTCTTGCAGCTGCTTTTCATATTGCTTTGCAGCGAAGGACTCCTCCGCCTCTCTTTTTTTAGTAAAGGCAGTGTATCCGCCGGTGTATAGAGTGAATTTCCCGCCGTAGAGCCGCATGGTCTTATTTGTAACATGGTCCAGAAAATAACGGTCATGGGAGATAATGATTGCAGCACCTTGCCATGCTCGCAGATAATCTTCAAGCCATGTGCAGGCATCCATGTCGAGGTGGTTTGTCGGTTCGTCCAAAAGGAGAAGGTCAACATCGCTTAAAAGAAGGCGTACAAGGCTTGCCATCGTGCGTTCACCGCCGCTTAATACACGCACGGGCTTTTGAAAATCTTCTTCTGTAAAGCCGATGCCGCGTATCGCCGCTTTGGTACGGCTTTGATAGGTTAAACCGCCGGCGGCCTGATAGGCCTCCGTCAATGTGTGTTGCCGATGCGTGAGGACTTCGGCATCCCCTTCGCCGCGGTCAATTGCTTCTCCGATCGAAACGAGCGTTTTTTCCATCTCCCGCAAGGGAGCAAAAACAGATTCTACTGCTTCATATAGCGTCATATCACTGTCTGGCAGTGCATGTTGCTCTAAATATCCGATGCGGCAGGTGTTTGCAGAGGCAACTTGCCCGTTCGTGGGGGAGAGCTTGCCGGCTAAAATCTTTAATAAAGTGGTTTTCCCTACGCCGTTACTGCCGATCAATCCAATTTTATCTTGTTTTTCTACCGTGAAGCTGCAACCGGTAAAAAGGGCACGTTCCCCAAAGCTGCAGCTGATATCCTGTGCTTGTAAAAGGGCCATTATCTTAGCATTTCCTCCGCCGTTTTTAATGTTTGCTCTGAAACGCGATCGCCGCTAATCATGCGTGCAATCTCTTCAATCCGACCACTTTTCTCCAACCTTGCAACCGTGGTAACAAAGCGGTCATCGGTTTCTGTTTTGTCTATTTTAAACTGTGCGGTTGCACGCGCGGCAATTTGCGGCAAGTGGGTGACACATAAAATTTGTCTTTTTTCCGCCAACGCTGCAAGCTTTTCACCCACACGCTGTGCAGCCCGACCGCTGATGCCGGTATCAATTTCGTCAAAAATCATAGTTTGCGAGTGGGTATCCTCAGCTGTACCATAAAAGGCAAGGACAGTTTTTAAAGCCAGACATACACGGGATAATTCACCGCCCGATGCAATTTTAGCCAATGGTTTTTGCGGTTCGGCGGGATTGGTGGAAATGAAAAACTCTATGCTGTCGCCGCCGGTTTCACCATAGGCTTTGCTTTCTATCTGGACAGAAAATGTTGTTTTGGCCATATCCAGTGCCGCAAGCTCTTTTTCCATTTTATCGGCAATGGCACAAGCTGCCTTTTTTCTGCATGCAGTGAGCATAGCTGCGGCCTTGTCAAGCTCGACTTCCGTTTCAGCAAGCTTTTCTTTCAGGGAGGCAAGGCGAGCGTCACTGTTTTCCATGGATGCGCGTTCTGCTCGTATGGTATCCAAGTAAGCAAGCACATCCTCAATAGTATGTCCATATTTGCTTTTTAATTTATGTAAAACATTTAATCGGTCTTCAATCTCAGAAAGCGCGCCGCTATCATTTTCAACTTCCTCTTCAGAAAGCGCGTCTGCCAGTTCCTCGGTTTTATACAACATGTCCCGAATTTCTTCCGCCTGATGTGCCAACCGCGGAGAGTAATCGCCGACAGATTCTAAGGCTCTTGCGGCATCCGACAGCAAATCCCGCGCGCTGACCTCTTCGCCGCATAGCGCGGCGTAGGCCATCATAATTCCTTTTTGGATTTTTTCGGCATGCCGAAGCCGAAGCCGTTTTTCCTCTAATTCTTCATCCTCGCCGATTTCCGGGTCGGCCGCTTCAATTTCGTCAATCCAAAAGGAAAGTATTTCAAGCCGAGAAGACTTTTCCTTCTCATCGGCAGAAAGCGATTCTATTTCGGATACAAGCATATTTTTTTCTTTATATAGCTCTTGATAGGCTGATAAAAGAGCAGCGGTATCTCCAAAAGTGTCAACATAGGCTAAATGCGAAGCTTTATGCAAAAGCTGTTCTGTGTCATGCTGGCCGTGTATGGCCAATAGGCCTTCAGCGGCCTCACGCAGGCCGGCGACTGTGACCATTTGTCCATTTATGCTGCAAAGATTTCTGCCGTCTGCATACAGTTCACGGCGCAAAATAAGCATACCGTCTTCATCCGCCAAAGGGTGCTGACAGAAAAAGGCAGCTTCTGCCACGGCGCATCGTGCACCATGTCGAATGATATCGCGCCCGGTTCGACCGCCCAATACCATAGTAATGGCATCAATAATTAGCGATTTGCCTGCGCCGGTTTCTCCTGTCAGTACGGAAAAGCCACCGTCTAACGTAATGGTGGCAGAATCAATGACAGCAACATCTTGAATGGATAAGCGACAAAGCATTTTTCACACCTCCTGTTGTGCATTTCAAAGATGCATTAATGCAGCATTTCAGAAAGGCGTGATTTGACAATCTGGGCAGATTCCGCATCACGCAGTACGACCATGACCGTGTCATCTCCGGCAATCGTGCCTAAAATCTCCGGCCATTCCATAGATTCCAACGTGATAGCCGCGGCATCTGCCATACCGGCCAAGGTTTTTATGACCATCATGTTCGAGGCACATTCTACGCTTTTGGCCGCATTTTGAAAGATGGAATGAACCCGGCCGGAGCTTTCCTTCAGGCTATCCGGTTCCGGCGCCACATAGCGACAGCCGCCGCCGGTTTGCTTTTTTACAATCCGTAGTTCCTTTATATCGCGGGAAACGGTGGCTTGGGTCACATCAAAACCGCGGCGAATCAGCTCGTCCGACAAATCCTCCTGGGTTTTTATACACATTTCTTTCACGATCTCAAGAATTGTTCCTTGTCTACCTTGCTTCATAAAAACTCAATCCTTTCTTTTTTATTGGTGCAGTTTTTGCCGAAGCACCTCAAAGAACATATGATTATGCAGTGATGCAATTTTTGCCGTATGGACGGCACGAAAAATGCTTATTGTATCGCCCGGCAATAAGGGCAGATTATCTGTGCCATCTGCCGTTAAATAAATTTGTTGTTTCGGGTTATCGATGAGTTCGATTTCCACAGTGCTTTTCCCCGGCAAGACAATGGGTCTTGCATGGAGCATGTGCGGACAAATGGGGGTTACTAAAATGGCTTCCATTCCGGGATGTACGGCTGGACCGCCTGCTGCAAAGGAATAAGCTGTAGAGCCGGTGGGCGTTGCTACAATAATTCCATCTGCCGTATAGTTCGCAATCAGGTGGTCATCTGCTTGTACTTTTAAATGGATGAGGGAGGAAGCGGAAACATTCCGCAGAACGACATCATTTAAAGCGGAATACGTCACAATTTTTCTGCCGTCACGAAAAACGGAAGCAGTCAGCATCATGCGTTCTTCAATGCGAAGTGCGGATAGCAATTCTTCCGTATCGCCACTAAAAAAAGCATCTTTTTCCACACCGGCCAGAAAACCTACGTTCCCAAGATTGATGCCTAAAACGGGGACACCATAAGGCGCAGCCTGCCGGGCGGCAGTCAGAAGTGTGCCGTCTCCACCCAAAATCAAAGCCAAATCCTGGCCAAGGAATAAGGCATCCTCCGGCACATACGCATGCGCTTCAATGATATTCTGAAGGGCTTCATTTACAGTGATCGTTGCAAACATCTTTAACCGTTCGATAACGGCATGGGTAGTGCGTAAATCTTTATCTTTGACTCTATTCGGAATAACACTAACCTTCATCAAACTAACCTTTCATTTATAATGCATATTATATTTTATTATATCTCAAATCATCAATATAGTCAAGGGTTTTGCATAATTTATGGAAGCGGCATTTTTGTTCCTTCATTTGCATGAAATGTATAGTGAAAAAAGATGTTTAAAATGAGTGCTTGACAAAAAATGAGTTCTTTAGTATAATGTGGAAACAGAAAGGGTGATTGGATGGTTAAGCATATTATTTTATGGAAGTTAAAGGATGCGTTTTCAGCAGAAAAAAAGGCAGAAATCAGGGAAAATGCCAAAGCAAATTTAGAAGGGTTGGTTGGGCAAATTGAGGGGCTGACAAAGCTTTCCGTGCACATTGACGGTTTGGCAAGCTCCAACGCAGATATGATGCTGGACTCTGAATTTGTCAGTGAAGAAGCGCTCAAAGGGTATGCAAAGCATCCGAAACATGTTGCAGTGGCAGAAAACTTTGTCAGACCGTTTACAGAGGTCAGGCTTTGTCTGGATTTTCAAGCATAATTGTATGTGCAGGTACATCGCATGTAAGGATAAACAAGATAATTATGGAGAGAATTGTTTAGGAGGCGAAACCCATGCGCAGAAAGATGCAGGTGGATTTTTTAGAAGGCGGCATTTTAAAAAATGTTATTTTATTTGCAATTCCACTGATTTTAAGTGGAATCTTGCAACTGCTTTTTAATGCGGCAGACATCATTGTTGTAGGAAACTTTGCCGGCAGTCATGAAATGGGCGCGGTGGGATCTACCGGGTCAACGACAAACCTGCTGATTTCTATCGGTATAGGACTTTCCGTTGGCTTAAATGTTGTGGTTGCACAAAGTGTTGGAGCCGGAAATAGGGAAATGGTGCAGCGTTCTGTACATACAGGTATGTGTCTGAGTCTTGCGGTAGGCCTTGCTCTTGGAATGATAGGATACTTTTGCGCAGCTTCGCTTTTGCGCCTTTTAAGTACACCTCTGGATATCATTGACAGCGCAACCGTATATTTGCGTGCATATTGCATGGGGATTCCGTTTAATATTATATATAACTTCGGCAGCGCTGTTCTGCGTGCCAATGGAGATACAAGGCGTCCGCTTTTTTTTATGACCATTGCCGGTGTTGTCAATGTAGTTTTAAACATTATCTTTGTACGGCAGTTTCATTTGGGTGCGTTGGGGGTTGGGATTGCAACGGCAATTTCGCAGTTTGTTTCTGCGACGTTGGTGGTTTGCTGTCTTTTGACCGAGCAAAGCGTGGTACAGCTTTGTATCAAAAAACTTCGATTTCATAAAGAAGAAACATTTCGTATAATGATGATCGGTCTGCCGGCCGGGATCCAAAGCTCTTTGTTTGCCATTTCCAACATGCTGATACAATCTTCTGTAAATTCCTTTGGAGCAGATGCAGTTGCAGGGAATTCGGCTGTTATGAATTTGGAAGGGTTTATTTACATAGCCATGAACTCCATTTATCAAACGATTGTCACTTTCACTGCACAAAACCGCGGGGCAGGAAAGTATCAACGTGTCAACAAAGGACTGGTTGTCAGCATGGGCTGTGTAATCGCAATCGGAGTGATTTTAGGATCCATGTTTCAAATTTTTCCCAGGGAACTGATTTCTCTTTACACAAGGGATGAAAAGGCCATTTTATATGGCTTGATTCGTGTACCGTTTTTCGCTTTGCCGTATTGCCTTTGCGGGCTAATGGAAACAATCATGGGTGCGGTGCGCGGATTGGGATATTCCATGATGCCGCTGATTACATCGCTGCTTGGCTCCTGCTTTTTCCGGATTGCCTGGGTACAAACAGTCTTTGCACAGCATAGAACCTTGCAAAGTTTGTATTTGTCCTATCCGATTTCGTGGGCGCTCACAGCATCCATTCATTTGGCGTGTTTCCTGCTTGTACGGAAAAAAGCCTTTCAAAAGAATACCATATAAGCACAAAAAATTAACATTATTTTTATGGTCTATCTTGCGTTCTTTTGGTTACAGTAAAAGAGAGGTGAGAACGACTTTGAAACTTTATAAACAGTTTTTTAAAGCACTGACCGCAGTGCTTTTATTTATTTTCATGCAGGGGTATCAACAGGCAGCAGCCGTTCCAAGTTCTCTGATTATGCAAAGAGGAGAAACACACAGTTTGCCGCCTTATCTTTCCGCGTATGCACCGAAAGACAGTTTTTTATTCAAAAACAACCAGGTCATTCCAACCCAAAGCGGCACATTTGCAATGCATTTTTCTCTTTTGGGATTATTCCCTAAAACAACCGATGTGCAAGTAGTAGAACCTGCAACGGTTACATTGGGCGGAGAAACCGTAGGCATAAAGCTTTTTTTGGACGGTGTTTTGGTGGTAGGCATTTCTGAAATTCCGGGGAGTGAAAGGAAAAGCCCGGGCAGAGATGCAGGGATACAGGTGGGGGATAGAATTTTACGCGCCGGCGGAAAAACCCTTCGCGACAGCGATATGCTGAACAGCATTGTGGAAAACAGTGAGGGAAAGCCGATTACCTTGTCGGTATGCAGGGGAGAAGAAGAATGGGATACAGTCGTAACGCCGGTGTATTATGCGGAGGGCGGTGCATATAAACTCGGCCTTTGGGTGCGGGAAAGCACAGCCGGTATAGGGACAGTAACCTTCTCCCTGCCGGAGAAAAATGTATATGCAGCATTAGGACATGGCATTGAAGATCCGGATGCCGGTACAATGCTTGCAGTGGCAAAAGGAAGTATTACGGATTGTGATATTGCCCAGATAATCCCCGGGGAACAAGGATCGCCCGGAGAACTGCGCGGCGTTTTTCATGCGAAAGATATAGGTACGGTAGACAAAAATATATCCGTCGGCATTTACGGGCATTTACAACACAGCTTAGGCGATACTGTCCGTGTTCCCATCGCTGTCAGTACCCAAGTAAAAAGCGGCGCGGCCCAAATCTTTTGTGAGGTGGATGGTGCTGTGCGTGGGTATAATGCCGAAATTGAAAAGCTGTTACCGTACAGTACAAACAGCACGAAAAGCATGATTCTCCATGTGACGGACGAACAGCTTTTGGCGCAGACGGGGGGCATTGTACAGGGGATGAGCGGTAGTCCGATTGTGCAGGACGGGCGGCTTGTCGGCGCAGTTACCCATGTGTTTGTCAATGACCCTACAAGAGGATACGGTATTTTTGCAGAAACGATGCTTGACGCACTGCACGAGGCAGCTTGAAGTAGCGTACGCGGCTTATAAAACAGCAGAATTTATTAAAAGGATTTCCATTCTATGTGGAACTTATTGACAAACCACCTATTTTGTGATTTAATTAACATGTACAGATAAAAAAATAATAGGAGGTATACCATGAATCGATTAAAGGACAAAGTTGCCATTGTCACCGGTTCTACCGGCGGTATTGGCACGGGTATTGCAAAGCTTTTTGCAGCGGAAGGCGCATCTGTTGTTGTCTGTGGTCGCCGCGAGGCGAAAGGCCAGGCTGTTGTGGATGCAATTAAGGAAAATGGGGGCGAAGCTTCGTTCCATTTTATGGACATCTTGCAGGTAGAAAGTATTGAAGCTCTGGTGAAGGACACTGCTGAAAAGTACGGGAAAATTGATATTTTGGTCAACAATGCCGCGAATGTAGGCTTGAAGGATGGTCGTGTGGATGAGTTGACTTTGGATATGTGGGATGCTGTCTTTCACTCCGACCTGCGTGGCACATTCTATGCGACCAAATGCGTCATCCCCTATATGCAACAGAATAACGGAGGTTCTATTATCAACATTGGCTCCATGGCATCCTGTGGTGGCGATTTAGGCGCTACGGCTTATGCTTGCGCAAAGGCGGGTGTGGACATGCTCACCCAGTCCACTGCTCTGCAGTATGGCAAATCCAACATTCGGTGTAACTGTGTGCGCCCCGGTCTGATTGTTACGCCCGACAATGAGGCAAAAGTTCCGCAGGTTCTGAAAGATATATTCCTCAACAACATTATGGTACCCCGTTACGGCTGCCCGGAAGATATTGCCAATATATGTGTGTATCTGGGATCCGACGAAAGTACATTTTTCACAGGGCAGGTGCTTACAGTGGACGGCGGCCTGAATAGCCATGTTTCTACGGTTGGCGAGTTCAAAAAGATGGCAGGTCGTACCTGGTAATTTCACTGCATGATGCCGTCAGGCTAAACTTGTATGCACTAAAAATGGACTGCCGCAGCACGAAGTGGTTTCGCAGGGGATGTTGCCCCTTTGATTGCAATCACTCGTGAGTGGCAGTCCATTTTGCAGAAACGAGCGCAATGCATTGCAGATTGCATCAGCGTATGCAGCTGATAAAAACGTTGAAGAGAATACAGAGCAGGATTCCGCAAATGGTAGGCAGGGCAACGGCAATCGCAGTCCATTTTGCGCTGCCTGTTTCTTTTTTTATTGTCAGCATGGTCGTCGAACAAGGCCAATGCACCAGTGTGAAAAGGAGCATGGAAGCGGCGGTTTGCCATGTCCAGCCATTTTGTACAAGAACGGTATGCAGGGCATTGGTGTCACTGACCTCCGGCAGACTACCCGTTGCCATATAGGTCATAAGGATAAGCGGCATGACAATTTCGTTGGCCGGAAAACCTAAAATAAAGGCAAGCAGGATAACCCCATCCAGTCCCATAAGACGGGCAAACGGATCAAAAAATGCGGCGCAATGGGAGAGAATGCTTGTGCCATGCACAGAAACATTTGCAAGCAGCCAAATGACAAGACCGGCAGGTGCAGCAATGGCCACAGCGCGCCCCAAAACAAAAAGGGTTCTATCCAGTACCGAACGCACAATGACGCGCCCCAATTGCGGACGACGGTAGGGCGGCAGCTCCAATGTGAAGGAGGAGGGAACGCCCTTTAATACCGTTTTAGTTAAAATCTTTGTGGCCGCAAAGGTCAAAAGTATACTTAACAAGATGAAGAACGTGAGGAGGGCGGCAGATAAAAGCGAAGGGAAAAGACCGGCTTCCGCACTGACGAAAAACATAGTGATTAACAGAATCAAGGTTGGAAATCGACCGTTACAGGGCACAAAGCTGTTGGTTAAAATGGCAAGGAGCCGCTCACGCGGAGAGTCAATAATGCGGCAGCCTACAACCCCTGCAGCATTACAGCCGAAGCCCATACACATGGTCAGCGCCTGCTTCCCACAAGCACAACATCTTTTAAAGGGTTTATCGAGATTATATGCAATGCGCGGTAGGTATCCGGCATCCTCCAAGAGTGTAAAAAGCGGAAAGAAGATGGCCATGGGCGGCAGCATAACGGAAACAACAGAGGCAAGTACGCGGTAAACCCCAAGAATCAGTGCGCCGTAAAGCCAATCCGGCATGTTGATCTGCAAACAAAATGCCGTAAGATATGTCTGTAATTGATTAAACAATGCAGAAAGTAAGGCCGAAGGGTAATTGGCACCCGTGATGGTAAGCCAGAAAATAAACGCCAGGAAGAACAACATAATAGGATATGCTGTAAACCGTCCGGTTAGGAGCTTGTCGAGCTGTCTGTCAAACTTATTATAGGTATCTTTTTCATATGTAATAGCACCTTGGCATATTTTTTCTGCAGCTTGCACCAAGGCGGATACAATCGCGTCCTTTATCTTGTCGCTGTCCATACCTTTTTCTGCTAAATCGCTTAAGATGGCCTGCGTCTCCCTTGTGAGAACTTCATCGTTGGAAAACGAAGGATTCCCCTGCAAAATCTGCAAACAAACCCACCTTGGATTCAAGACGAGGGAGGATGGCAGGAAAGGGGAAAGGCGAGCGATTGCGTCTTCAATTTCTGCCGGATACGAAACTGCGTATGGCGTTGTAACTCTTTTTTTCTCTACTACGGCAGTGACAGCTTTTAATAAAGCTTGCAGGCTTCGCTTCTTTCTTGCAATTGTGCTGACAACCGGCACGCCTAATCTTTTTTCAATTTTGCCTAAATCCAGACGAATATGCTTTCGCGCGGCTTCATCCATAAGGTTTACGCATACAACTGTCTGGGGGCATAATTCAATGGTTTGTAAAACTAAATTCAGGTTGCGTTCCAGACAGGTTGCGTCACAGACAACCACCACGGCATCCGGCTCGCCGGAGCATAGCAAATCTCTGGCAACCTCTTCTTCTGCAGAATGGGGCATCAAGGAGTAGGTCCCCGGGATGTCTACTAACACATAGGTATTTCCTCCATCTTTGCATATCCCCTGGGCGGTGGCAACTGTTTTCCCCGGCCAATTACCGGTATGCTGATGCATACCGGTCAGGCTGTTAAAAACTGTGCTTTTTCCAACATTGGGGTTGCCGGCAAGGGCAATAACCCGATCCTGGGGAGATGTTTTTTCAATGATAAGACCGCTGTCCACCGCATGTATGCCGATAGAACTGTTTGTTAATCCCAAAATAAAGCCTCCTCATTTAATACATATACCTTTTAAATCCTCCGCCCGTATGGCAATCACAGCACCGCGAATCATAAAGGCGGATAAATCACCGCCGGGGCTTTGGCTGATACATTCTACGTCGGTATTCTCAATAAGACCGAGATCCAAAATTCGTCTGCGCATGCTTCCTTTTGTCAAAAGCTTTCGGACAGTGGCATGCTCCCCAGGGCGAAGGTCGCATAAAGTGCGGTTCATACGCCTCTCTCCCTTATAGTGTTTTATGGAACTTGCCACTACTATGGTATTCTGTTTTTCATGAAAAGGTGACTGGTTCCCAAAGCATAACCGGCCAAAATCAAAAGCGCAAGCCTACGCTTTCGGTGCATAGGCTTGCGCTTTGTACAGTAAAAATTATTTTGCGACTGCAATCAGAATTCGTATTTTTCCGCCCAAGGTAGGAGATTTGTCATAGTAAGCAGTGAGGGTATACGCATCCGTGGAAACGTCCTGCGGAGCCAGTAAGGTGTAGGAATAATCACTGTTTTGACGGTAAACTGCCGCATCGGTTATATCGTAGCGACTGCCGTCTGAGAGTGTAATACGACTCGCGGTATATCCTGTAATACTGCCGGACAGGCTGGATAAAGGCTTGATCGTATAAATCTGCCCATTGCTATAAGAGAAGCACGCTGGATTTCTCGAACCGATGGAGAAGGTTTTGCCGGTTGAAACATAATTGCCGGCATTCCCATCAATCATGTAGGCGTAAGCGCCTGAAACACTCATGCCCATGGAGTTGTTCTTTGCACTGGTCACAACCCCATACCGGTGTAAATCACCGGTTACATTTTTAAGAATGAGCTGAGAAATGCGGTTTTGGTTATCCCGTGCGGAGTATAAAATATCAGCGGAGGAAAGGGTAACGCCATCGAGTCGCTGCAGGAAAACGCTTGCAGCACTGCCCGGATCATATTCTGACGGCGCATAGGTATCAATAATCTGTACCTGCGGTGAAAGTGTGGATTCACCCAGACGAAGGGCAGCAGCATCGACCTTGCCGGAAACACCGCTGATCGAAGTGGCGGTCGCATTGGCCTTTCCATCACTAAAGGTCAGGGTGGCAACATCGCCTAATAGAGAGGCATACTCGCGATTGGTTTCATATTCATAAAGATTGCCGTCTGCCTGCATAAGGGAAAGGTAATATCCGGTATACGATTCCCCATTATTGTTTTCAAAGCTTTTTGTACCTGTTTGCAGAACAAAGCCGGCAACATTTTCCGAAACACTTGTGCCGGTGGCGACATCTGCCACCTCGCCATTTCGGCCTAAAAGAAGAGTGACGCTATCTCCAAAGCTAAAGGAACCACCGCTTGCCAGCTTGTGAAATGCACTTAAGGACTCAATGGCATAGGATTTGCCGGAGACCGTCACAGAAGTCGGCACATCCTGCGAGGGGGAGGCGTTTTGATAGATGCCTATCACTTTGTCCGTATAAGCCAGCACCATATTGAGTTCCTCGGAATAATACAAAATATCATAAACCTCAATATCAGCCCGGTCGGCTTTTTTGCCGTTTCGCATAATAGCCGTTTTTTCATTTAAGGGGAAGTATCCGGTCCAGCTGCTGTTTTGTACGGTGTAAGGCCCGTCAACGCCTTTGGTATCTACAATCACATACTCGACTTTCTTGCTGTCTTTATCCTTATAATTGACTTTAATAATGTCGCCCATTTGCAGAGTGGATTTTTGCAGGACACCAGCCGCTTTATCATCCTTGTAAAGGGTTACGCCATCGTCAATTTTCACAGTTTCCATAGCGCCGTCTTTGTAGGTGATAATGCCGTCTTGCAATACTGCATATACAGCATAGGTTTCCATGGTGGAGGTGAAAACATCGCCCGTATTGGGCTTCCGAAGCAGTGCATATTCAGCGGTGTTGTCCGCATCAAAATAGACGGTAAAGGTGTCCCCTTCCTCTGCTGTGTTATAGGCCGTGGCGTAGGTAGTCTGCGCAGATTTATAATAGACTGGCATCGCATCCTCCCAGTTGTAGATTGTGCCGCCGAGAAGAAGATCGTCACCGGCTGTACCGGTAACAGTAAAGGATTGCGCACTTTGCGGCTTGGGGACGAAAGCCATAATGGTATCGCCGTCCTCGAGAAAGAGTTCCCCGTTGCGCCCGATCCAATCCATCGAGAAGGATTTGCCTTTTTTAAAGGTTCCCACAGAGGTTAAAACCTTATTGGTCGGAATAGAAGCATCCTCTTGATTTGTTGCACATAAAACTACGTTATCATAAGAAATGCAATCCAGCATGGTAATGTAGTCGGCATCGCCATTGTGGATTTTGCAATCCAAAAGATTATAAAGGAGTGTTACCGTGTCGCGACGGGTAATGGCATCATTCGGGCCGCAGGAAATATCCGCAGTAAGCCCTTCGTCAGCGGCAATTGCCATATGGCCTGCAGGCCATGCGGCACCGAATTCGCTATTGGTATAGCCTAAAAGGCGCAGGAAAACCGCAGAGGCTTCTGCTAAAGTAATGGATGCATTCGGACGGAAGGTAGAATCTAAGTAACCATTCACGTACCCATTTGTGGAAGCAAGCTGGATATAGGGTGCAGACCACAATGTATATGGTACATCCGAAAAAGGAGAAACAGCCATTGCAGAGGAAATTTTCTTTCTGTCCTTAGAGGCAAGAACTGCAATTTTGCTGAATTCCCCACGAGTAAGTGTATTCTCCAGGCGGAAGCTGCCATCCTCATAGCCATGCATAATGCCAAGACTGCTAATCAGCGCGAGTTTTCCCTCATCTGAAGCGGCCAAGGCAGGAAGGACAGCAGATAGGCAAAGTGCCAAAAGAAGTGCGCAGGTTTTCTTAAACATGGTATTCATTCCTTTCATTAATCGTGTCGAAGTGCATCAATCGGATTGAGCCGGGATGCCTTTTTGGCGGGTAGATAGCCGAAAATAATGCCGATTGCGGTCGAAACGGAGAAAGCAATCAAAATCGATTGCGGCGGCGTAACAACCTCGATGCCGATGATCTTAGAGGCGAAGGCTGCACCCACCATCCCCAAAAGAATTCCGATTACACCGCCTGCACCACTTGTGACACAAGCCTCTACAACAAATTGTCCCAGTATATCCCAAGGGGTTGCCCCGAGGGATTTTCGGATGCCGATTTCTCGAATACGCTCGGTGACGGAAACCAGCATTATATTCATAATGCCGATGCCCCCTACTAAAAGGGAGATGGCTGCAATGCCGACTAAGATGGTTGTCATAGTACCGATCAGTGAATTCAGCTCATCAACAATGGAAGTCAGATTCGTGACGGAGAAAAAGTCCTTTGAGCTGAACCTTTCGGTTAAAAAGTCCTCAAGAATCGTGGTGGCTTTATCAATGTGATCCTTATCCACCGCGCTGAAAAGATAAGTGTTTATCTTAGAATAAGAAAGCTGCTGCGCAGTGGTATAGGGGATCAAAATCGCATTATCGGCACTATACTCTGTACTGTCACCGCTTTCTTTCAGTACGCCTACTACCGTGAAGGGCAAACCGTTTATGGAAAGCGTCTGCCCAATGGGATTTTGCTTATCAAACAGTTCAGAAACAAGATACGTGCCGATCACACAGTTTTTCGTTCTCTCAGCAACATCAGCATAGGCGATATGCCGACCAAGCTGTACCTCCGAATCTTTGATTCTTTCGTAGTTTTCGCCTACACCGGTTGCAGAAGGCGTAACGTTTTTATTCCCGACTTTTACGGTGGCGGAAAAGGAAACGGAAGGAGAGGTATAAAGCAACGTATCTTCATTTTCTGCCATAAAACTTTCAATATCTGCAGGGGAAACGCTGCGATTACCGCCGCGTCCGGATATATTGACGGTAATCAGGTTTGCACCGAGATCCTCGAAAGTGTTGACAACTTTATTGGTCAAGCCGCTCATAAGGCTTACCAGGATAATGACGGCGGCTATGCCGATAATAATACCAAGCATGGTTAAAAAGGAGCGCATTTTACTGGACGAAAGGCTTTTGAGCGCCAGCATAAAGGATTGGCGTATGTTCATTTTGCGTCCTCCTTTACGATGTCCGATATGATCTTCCCATCCTGAATTCGTACGATACGCGGAATCTCTTGCGCGATGGAATTGTCATGAGTAATCAGAACAACGGTTGTGCCGTCTTCATGCAGCTGCCGCATGAAGGCCAGCACTTCCCGACCGGTTTTAGAATCCAAAGCGCCGGTTGGTTCATCAGCCAAAATAACGGAGGGATTTCCTGCTAATGCACGAGCAATGGAAACACGCTGCTGTTGCCCACCGGAAAGCTGGCTGGGCAGCTTTTTGGCACGGTCGGCAATGCCGACACGGTCTAAGGATTCCATTGCCATCTGCCGCCTTTTTCCACTCGGAATGCCCCGATATAAAAGGGGAAGCTCAACATTTTCCAAAATGCTTAATTTCGGAATTAAGTTGTACTGCTGAAAAACAAAGCCGAGCTCCTGGTTCCGAATATGGGCAAGCTCCTTTTCACGCATGGTACTTACATCCGTACCGTTTAAATAATAGGTGCCTTTGGTCGGCACATCCAAACATCCAATAATATTCATACAAGTGGATTTACCGGAACCGGAGGAACCGACGATTGAAACAAACTCTCCTTTGGCAACATGGAGGGAAATACCATCCAGTGCGCGGATCTCACTGTCACCATCGGAATAAATCTTATAAATATCCGTTAGATTAATCATATAAGGCCTCCGTTAGCGCATGCCGCCCGGTGCACCGCCCGGGGCGCCGCCTGGCATGCCGCCTGTAGCAGCATTATGCATGCGCATTGCATCCATGTTATTCATCATGGCGGCTTCCGATGCATCCGTCATTTCAACTTTGCCCTCGCCGGAAATGTCCGGCAGAAGAAGGGTATCCCCTTCGCGCAAACCATTTGTTACCTCCATATAGTTGCTGTCGGAAATGCCGGTTTCAATATAAACATAATGATAGCCTGTTGGTGCATCTTCCGGCATCTTTACAGCACCGGAAGCGGAAGGGGCAGAAACTGTATTTTCACTGCCGCCATCCTGCACTAAGACCCAGTTGCCGCGTTTTATGGCGGAGATCGGAATAGTCAAAATATCTGTGCGGGATTCTGTAATAATCGTTGCACTGACATTCATACCGGGAATGAGCCCGCTGTTTTCGTTTCCGTCCAGCACCACCTTTACGGGGTAGGAGGTTACACCATTGGAAGAAGTACCCACAATGCTCACGTTATCTACATGCCCATGGAATGTCTGTTCGGGAAAGGCATCTGCAGTAATGGTTACATCCTGTCCTTCAGACACGTTTGCAATATCCAATTCGTCAACATTCATGCTAAAGGTGAGGGTGGAAAGGTCGGCAATAATTGCCATAGATGATGCTTTGCTGTTTGCACCGGAATCCAGTTTATCACCGGCCTTCACATTTTTCTGAATGATTTTGCCGTCAATCGGCGCAGTAATTTGATAATCCTTCATCTGATCACGCGTGTTGTTCAGGCTGCGCTGTGCATCGTTTAGAGAAATACGGCTTCTTTCTGCGTTATTTGTAATCGTATCACTGGAAAGATAACACAAGACGTTGCCGGTGGAAACATGGTCGCCATTATGTACAGAAAGGTTATTCACAGTGCCGCCTACATTGGCGGTTAAAAATCTGGTTTCAGCATAGTCGAAGGTGCCGGGAGCATTACAGGCAAAGCCTTGCACCGTCGCGGTAGCCGTTGCATCCTTGGTGATACCGCCGGGGTTTGTTACGGCAATTTCTACAGTGCTGACGATTGCACCGGTACTGCCGACTGTCGTGCCGGAAGCAATGCTTTTTACAGAACCATGCAGAAGCGAGGACGGAGAATTCGTGGGGACAACCGTTGCTGTAGCGCCGATCAATAGCTGCTGTGCATCCGAGGCCAAAAATGGAACGGTCAGCAGCATGGTATCCGAATTTACAATGTCTGCAATTTTAGCACCGGCATTGATTTCGTCCCCGTCTTTTACATATAAAGCCGTAATTGTACCGTTAATCGGTGCGGTAACGGTCTGGTCTGCAACGCTCTGCATGGATTCATTATAAGAGATTCTGGCAGAGGCTACGCTGGATTCGGCTTTTTCAATATTATAGTTTAGGTTAGTGCTGTCAATGGTGTATAAAAGATCACCTTTTTTAACCATGTCCCCTTCCTCGAAGGTGTCGGACATGATTTCACCCGTGGCAAGGGCACTGATGGTATACTGGTCAATTGCCTCAATTGTGCCGGTACCTTCAATCGTTTTCACAATGTCGCCCCGGTTTACGGTGGCAGTAAGCTGCGTTGGACTTTCTGCTTTTTTGCCTTTTGAGGAAACAATAGAGAATATAACAAAAAAGAGCACAAGCACGACTGCAAGTATCCACAAAATATGCTTGATTTTGGGCTTCCATTTTGGGTTTGCGGAAGCAGATGTTGATTTCGTCACAAGAAGACCTCCTTCATTTTTGCAGCATTTTTATACACACCAAAATGGCAGTTTTATGCGGATGATGAACAAAAACGCACACAATCCATATTGCCAATGTAGACATTTTATGCTTGAATTCTGTTTGTGTCAAGAGATATGTGCAGGATTTACAATTTGTTCAAGAGTTTTTACAAAAAAGTTCAAAAGTCTTCGGTTGTTTTAAATAAAAATGCGGAAGGTTGCAAAGTTTCGCCCTTTGCGGCTTTGTCCGCCTATCTCTGTCAGAATGGCACGTCCATGTCCCTGCCATTTCAGCTTATCGCCGGCGGAAACAGCTTGTCCGCTTTTGGAAACCGGCAGATCATTGATATAGACAAGTCCATGCGCAATGGCCTCGGCGGCAAGGGCACGGGATACAGTAAAAGCGGCCGCAATGGCTGCATCTGCCCGAAGCGAAGCAAGAGTGACGGTTTTTTCCCTGGTCGCCTGTAATGGCAAAGAAAGCGCAGAAAGAGGGAGAATTTCCGTACTTAGAGAAACACGGCCGGCACTGCAATAATTGGATAAAAAGTAATTTTCCAAATCCTTGCGTATCAAAAGCTGTGCGCCTCCCGGTGAAACTAAAATATCGCCGATCCCATCCCTGGAAAGACCAAGACCTATGGCACTGCCGAGGTAATCCCGATGAGTAGGGGGTTTAGGGGCGTGGTGGGAAACCTGCAGCAGTGAAATTGCTTCTGTCGGCGCCTCTTCCAAATAGTCGGGCAGAAAAAAAGCCATTTTGCGTTCCGCTTCCGGGTAACCGCCCCAAAGAATCGGCTTTACGGCAAAATGGGAGAGATGCTGCAGAAGAAGCCCTTGTTGATGGGCATCTAAAAAATGGGATGCTGTGTAAATGTTTTTATTTAGACATGCATTTTGCTTGTCCAAAATATAGGATAAAAATCGGCGATCCTCATCGTTTTGCGCGAGTTTCAAAAACTGTTCCTTGTTTACCATAGCTCTACCTTCTTTTATATTCATTCTAATTTTATTTTAGCATAGTTCATGGAAAAAAACAAATAAAGTAGAGGAATTTAAAAAATACCTTTACTTTTGCGCCTGTTTTATTATATAATGAAAAGAAAAAGGATTGCAAGAATATGGAAATGAAAATCAAGTGCCTGCGCGGTACGAAGCCGCCGTTTTATGCAACAAACGGAGCGGCGGGTCTTGACCTTGTGGCAGCAATAGACAAAGAGATGCAACTTGAGCCTGCAAAACGCGTGATGGTGCCAACGGGGATTGCGGTCGCCATTCCCGAAGGCTATGTAGGGCTTGTGTATGCCCGTAGTGGGCTCTCTACGCGGCAGGGGATTACCCTGACGAACTGTGTGGGCGTAATAGATAGTGATTATCGGGGCGAAATTGTGTGTAGTCTGATTCATTTGGGGCAGGAACCGTATACGATTCGGCCGGGAGATCGGATTGCCCAACTGGTATTGACGCCTGCACCGCAAGCGGCTTTGCATGTAGTGGAGGTTTTACCCCAAACCGAGAGAGGAGAGGGCGGCTTTGGATCAACAGGGAAATAAGCTTGTGTTAGCTTCTGCGTCACCGCGGCGTTTAGAAATCTTAAAAGAAGCCGGGCTTTCTTTTACCGTGCGCCCGGTGGAGATTGATGAGAAGATGGAAAGCTATCTCTCACCACGGCTTGCCGTGCAGCTTTTGGCTTGCAAAAAGGCGGCAGCTGCAGCCGGAAAGGAAAAAGAGATTATCATTGGCGCGGATACAATTGTTGTAGACGGTCATACAATTTTAGGAAAACCGGCAGACGAGGCAGAAGCCTTTACAATGCTACGGCAACTTTCCGGCAAAACACATGCAGTGTTAACCGGCGTAGCGGTACTGCGAACAGCAGATGGACGCATGTGCTCCTGTTGCGAGGAAACTGCCGTTACCTTTAAAGCACTGACGGATGCAGAAATTGAGGCCTATATCGCGACAGGAGAGCCGATGGACAAGGCCGGCGCGTATGGTATTCAGGGCGAGGGCGGTAAGCTGGTACTAAAAACGGAGGGGGATTTCCGCAATGTAGTAGGTTTGCCTTTGCAGGCGCTCTTACAGCTTTTGGAAGAAATGTAGGTGTTATTATGGGAAACTTTTTTAAAAGTAAATTCTTTATTATACTACTGATTGTCACGGCTGTTATACTTATTCTGATGGCGGTATCGACTTTGGTTACCGACAAGGCAACAGTGGCAGAGGATGCAATTGGCGTGGTAACAACACCAGTGCAGCGGATTTTTCGCAGCATCGGAGACAGCACAGCAAACTTTTTCAGCTGTTTTAAGTCCAATAGCCAGTACCGCAAGGAAAATGCGGCACTGCAAGAAAAGATTGCAGCGCTTGAGGAAGAAACACGCGAATGCTATAAATTGCGCAATGAAAATGAAAGATTGCGCAGTCTTTTATCTCTCAAAGAATTCCATACAGAATATGAAATGGTAGGCGCACGGGTTGTGGCAAAGGATGCCGGTAATTGGTATAATGCTTTTAAAATTGACAAAGGAACAAATGACGGCCTTAAAAAGAATGACATTGTTCTGGCGGATAAAGGACTTGTCGGTTATATCTACGAGGTGGGGACAACATGGAGCAGTGTGATTTCTGTGATCGATTCGAAGAGTGCCATTGGCTGTGCCATTGAACGTACCGGGGATACAGCGGTCGTGGAAGGCAGCATTGTACACATGAACGAGGGCGTATGCAAGCTATCCTATTTGTCCAGAGAAGCGCAGGTTACGGAAGGGGATTTTATAGAAACTTCCGGATTGGGCGGCATATATCCGGAAGGTCTTTTGATCGGGAAAATAAAAAGCCTTTCCGTTGATTCGCAAGGATTATACTATGAGGCCATTGTGGAGCCGGCAGTAGATTTCAGCCGAGTGGCAGAGGTTTTAGTGATTCGGAAATAGCAGGAGGAATATGCATGAGGCATATATGGAAGGGATTGGTGCTGTTTTTTGCATTTGTTTTAGATACAACACTTGGCACCTATATCGAAGTATTTGGGATAGCCCCGTCTTTTCTTTTGGTCTGCGTGGTTGCAATGGCCATGGTGACTACACCTGCGGAGGCGGGAATATACGGCTTTATAGCAGGGGCGTTCATGGATGTGTACTGGGGAAGAGTCTTTGGATTTTATACGCTCTTGTTCTTGTATTCTGCGCTTATGGCCAGAGCGTTTTTAGAGTTTGTGTATAAAAACACACCGACGATTACAGCAGGGATTACTTTTGCGTCATCCCTTTTCTGCAATACGATACTGTGCCTTTTGCGCTTCACGGTATGGGGTGAGGGTAACTTTTTGTATGCGCTGTTTCGACTGATTATTCCTACTGCAGCATATACAGCCATTGTGCAGATGCTGTTATTTTACCCCATTTCCATTCTTGCAAAGCCGAAAGAGGAGAGGAGGACGCGGCTATGAAGCGATATCGCTTTATCTATTTTTTAGTGGCATGCTTTGTGTTTGCCGTGGTCTGCCGTCTAATTAATTTGCAGGTGATCAATGGCAAGGCGTATTTGGAGGAAAGCCGCATGCATCTTGTCAAAACCAGTACGATTAAAGCACCACGTGGAGAAATACTGGACAGAAGCGGGAAGGCAATGGTGACGAACGAAACCGTTTTCGCGATACGCCTCTATAAAATAGCGGACATGGAGGAAGAAGCACTCAATCAGCTCCTGTTTCGGCTTATACAGGAAGTGGAAGCAGACGGTGTGGCGATTACAGATAGCTTGCCTATTGTAAAAGGCGCCTATACCATTGAGGGAGAGAAGCTGGAAAAGTGGCTGAAGAGTTACGGCATAGGGGAGAATGCAGATGCTGAAACGGCACTTTTGTTCTTTAAAGACCGCTATGGGATCAATAACAACCTGTCCGGAGAAGAGCTGCGCAAGCAGATTGGGATTCGGTACGAAATGGAGCAAACCGGCTTTTCTGCGCGGACACCCTATACGGTTGCCGAGGGTATCTCCAACACGTTGATGACAAAGCTGAAGGAACAAAAGTTAGATTTCCCCGGCGTGGTCATTGAAACCTCACCCATGCGGCGGTTTACAAGCGGCACAGCCTGCGCACATGTATTGGGACGCGTTGATAAGCTATACAAAGAAGAATACGAACAACTGAAAGATAAAAACTATTCCATGAACGATGTGATTGGGAAGCAAGGCATAGAACGCTATTTAGAAGATGATTTGCGTGGCACGGACGGGCTGAACCGTGTGGAACAAAGCATTGACGGGCAAAGTGTGACTACGGTGGAAGAAAAGCCTGCCAAAAAGGGGAATAATGCAGTGCTCACGCTGGATTTAAAACTGCAGCAAAGTGCGGAAAAAGCGCTGGCGGATGCTTTGCAGTATGTAAGAGAACAAAGTGTCTACGAAAATGGGGAGGGCGCCAACGCGACCAATGGGGCGCTTTGTGCGGTGGATGTGAATAGCGGAGAAATACTGGCACTGGTTTCTTATCCCAGTTATAACCCGGCAACGTTCAATGCAGACTATGAAAGCTTGCGGACAGACAGCCGTGCCCCGATGTTTAATCGTGCGATCGGCGGCGCGTATGAGCCGGGATCCACATTTAAAATGGCAACGGCAATTTCGGCCCTGGAAGAAGGTGTCATTACCCCGACGGATACAATTGTTGACGAAGGGATTTATAAGTTTTATGATGATTACCAGCCGGCTTGCTGGATCTATAGAGGTACAGGACAAACACATGGCGCCGTAAACGTATCCGAGGCACTGAAACATTCCTGCAATTACTTCTTTTATGATATTGGCAGACGGACAACGATTGAAAAAATGAATTTTTATGCAAAAGAATTGGGCCTTGGAACAGCAACCGGTATAGAACTGTCCGAGGAGGAAAATTTAGGGAAGCTGGCAGGCCCTGCCCAAAGCGAGAAAGACGGAGAAACGTGGATGCCCGGCGATACGTTGCAGTATGCCATTGGGCAATCGAAGAACCTGTTTACTCCATTGCAGCTTGCCAATTATCTTGCAACAATTGTAAACGGCGGCACACGGTATCGGACGCACCTTGTAAAGGCGGTACGCGATTCTGAAACCGGAGCGCTTTTGCGGGAGGAGAAGCCCACCGTTCTGTCCCGTTTGAACATTAAGGAAGAGAATAGACGGGCTATTATGGAAGGCATGCGTGACGTTGTTGAACTGGGTACAGCCAGCACGGTTTTTAAAGATTTCAATGTAGCAGTTGGCGGTAAAACGGGTACGGCTGAGGTCCCCGGCAAGGCGGACAATGCGATATTTGTAGGCTTTGCCCCGTATGATAATCCGCAGATAGCGGTATGCGTGGTATTGGAAGAAGGCGTGCATGGCGCAAACGCAGGCCGTGCAGTGCGCGATGTATTGGATACCTACTTTAATAGCGAGGTAGAAGCGGCAGAGGTAGAAAAAACAAATGTGTTATTGCCATAAACATGCGTAGTTGTAAAGAAAGTAAAAACCAGATAAAATACTGGACTAATTTCGTAATATATGGTATACTATCTTTGTATAAGGGAAATGGAGGAAGATATGGGCGAAGTTATAGTCATTACTTCAGGAAAAGGCGGTGTGGGGAAAACAACAACCACAGCGAATTTAGGCAGTGCACTTGCTCTGGCAGGAAAATCAGTGGTAATGATGGACGCAGATATTGGCCTTCGCAATTTAGATGTGGCTTTAGGACTCCAAAATCATGTAGTTTATGATTTGGTCGACGTAATAGAAGGAAAATGCCGGATTCGGCAGGCACTTGTGCGGGATAAGCGGTATGATAAGTTGTACTTACTTGCAGCTTCGCAAACGCGGGATAAAAATGCTGTGACGCCGCAACAGATGCAGAAATTGTGTACAGAACTGAAAGAACAGTTTGATTATGTACTTATTGATTGTCCGGCGGGCATAGAACGCGGTTTCTTAAATGCGGTTGCCGGCGCAGATTGTGCAATTGTCGTTACAATTGCGGAGTATGCGGCAATTCGGGATGCCGATAGAATTATCGGAAGCCTTGAGGAGGCAGGCATTGCAGAGAAAAAATTGCTCATCAATCGTATGCGGTCGGATCTGGTGAAAAAAGGAGGCATGCTTTCGATCTCTAAGGTTGTGGAAATGCTTGCGATTCCCCTTATCGGTGTAGTGCCGGATGATGAGCATGTGCTTTTGGCTGCAACAGTTGGAAATGTTGCCGCAGCAGATAAAAAGAGCGTGGCGGGCGTAGCCTTTGGAAACACTGCACTACGGCTTATGGGACAGTCTGTGCCGCTTGTGGGACTTTTGGAGAAAAAGCAGGGTATATTGCGAAGAATTTTTGCCGGAAAACGGAATTGAAATGGAAAATATCGGGCGGTGCCCGGAAAATATAGACAGAATTGAGGGATACATATGAATATTGCATTGATTGCGCATGATAAGAAAAAGGAGCTGATGGTGCAATTTTGCACGGCATATAAAGCAATTTTGGTGCAGCATACATTGTTTTCGACAGCCGGGACAGGTGGCCTTGTTGAGGAAACAACCGGATTGCCTGTACATAAATTTTTATCCGGGGCCCAGGGAGGCGATCAGCAGATTGGTGCGCGTATAGCCTACAATGAAATTGATTTGGTTCTTTTCTTTGAAGATCCTATGACGGCAATGCCCTATGAACCGGATGTATATAGAATATTAAGGATTTGTGATGTCCACACAATTCCTATTGCTACCAACATGGCAACGGCTGAGGTTTTGGTACTTGGCTTAAATCGAGGCGATTTGGATTGGCGTAATGTCATTCGGCGATAAATAGGTTTGAGTGCGAAAAATCAGTCGGCACGGAAAGGATTATTATGTACGATACAATTTTGTTTGATTTAGATGGGACATTGGTAAACTCCGCTCTCGGTATCACCGAGGGCGTTCGTTATGCTTTGGAAAAATGCAATATGGAACCGCTGCCATATGCCATACGGGAAAAGTTTATCGGGCCGCCGATGCGGCAATCTTTTCAGAAATATTGCTTTGTAGATGAAGAAAAAGCAGAGATGCTTTTGGCGTTGTATCGCGAATACTATGGAACGCAAGGTCTGCACGAATCGGAAGCCTATCCGGGCATTCCGGAACTATTGCAGCGTTTGACAGACAAGGGAAAAGAGCTCATTGTTGCAACTGCAAAACCAACAAAATATTCGAAAATCATTCTCGAAGAGTTAGGCATTGCATCGTTTTTTCGGGAAATCATCGGGGCAGGATTTGAAAAAAATTTTGAAACAAAAGATAAAATCATTCGGCTTGCGAAATCCATGGCAAAGCATGAAAAAATAATAATGGTAGGAGATACCTATTTTGATGTAGATGGCGCAAGAGTAAACGGCATACCGGCCATCGGCGTTTTATACGGATTTGGTGATCATACAGAACTACGGAAATCCAAACCGCTTTATATTGCGGAAACAGTTGAAGAAATCGAGGCGTACATATGAACTTAAATATCCATAATGCCAGCCTGACGATATCGGCGGTATCTCCGCGTCAATATCCCCCGGCAGGGGTGCCGGAGATTGCAATGGCAGGGCGTTCCAATGTTGGAAAGTCCTCTTGTATCAATAAAATACTAAATCGAAAGAGCTTGGCGAGAACCAGCGCAACACCGGGAAAGACGGCAACGATTAACTTTTATAACATTGATCAGCAGCTTTTTCTGGTCGATTTACCCGGCTATGGATATGCAAAGGTTTCGCGAAATGAACAAGAAAAATGGGCCGCAATGATCAACACCTATTTGACGAAACGTCCCCAGCTGAAAAGTGTTCTGCTGTTAGTGGATGTGCGGCATAAGCCGACGGCACAGGATAAAGTCATGTTCGACTGGATACGTGGCGCATACGGCAACGTTACTGTGCTTGCCACCAAATGCGATAAGCTGAGTAAAACAAAGGTGGAGGAAGGGCTTCAATTAATTTGCCAAACACTTGCGATGACGGACGAAGACGCCTTAATTCCGTTTTCGGCGGAAACAGGGCAGGGACGAGATGCGGTTTGGCAGGCGATTGCAAGCCTTACGAATGTAGTTTTATAAGAAAGCGCAGTTTGCAAAATTGAAGCTTTTCTTTGCAGAATTGTATTTTTTATGAAATATAGTTGACACCTCTTTGCACCATGATATAATTTGGATAGTCAACAAAGGAGGATAAATAGAAATGAATACGGTTCGATTTGCCATTGTCGGGTGCGGACGGATTTGCATGTCTCATATAAAAGGAATTGCAGATGCGCCTTCAGCCGTTTTGATCGCAGTATGCGATATAAAGGAAGAAAAAGCACGCAAGGCTGCCGAGGAGGCCGGCATTGCCGCGTATTACACAGATTTGGAAATGATGCTGGATAAAGAAAAGCCCGATGTTTTATGTGTATGTGTGCCTAGCGGTTATCATGCAGAATGTGCCATTCTGGCTGCTCGAAAAGGGGTTCATGTTCTTTGTGAGAAACCGCTTGATGTAACACAAGAAAAAATAGATGCAATGATTAGGGCTTGCGATGAAAATCACGTAAAAATCGGCGGCATTTTTCAGCGCCGAAATGTTTCTGCAGTACAGCATGCTCGGCAAGCGGTAGCAGCAGGCAGATTAGGAAAGCTCGTTATGGCTTCAGCTTCCCTAAAATATTTTAGAGATCAGGCATATTATGATAGTGGTGCGTGGCGCGGAACGAAGGCGCTGGATGGCGGATGCCTGATGAATCAATGTATTCATGGCATTGATCTTTTGCAGTATCTGGCCGGAGAAATCACATCGGTATTCGGTATGTGCGCAACTTTGGCACGGGAAATCGAGATGGAAGACACGGCCGCTTGCACCGTGCGATTTAAAAATGGCGCTATGGGCGTAATTGAGGCGGCAAGTTCGGTAAGCCCCGGACAGGACACAATGATTTCCCTGCATGGAACAGAGGGAACCATCATTATCGGAGGAAATGGGTTCTTGCAGTGGGCACTTGCAGATGGGAGCGAAGCACCCTCTGTCACAGATTCAATGGGTGGATTGAATTGTGGTTGGGTGGGGCATTCTTTGCATGCAAGGCAAATTGAGGATATGGCCAAGGCAGTGATGGAGGATCGATTGCCTATGGTGCCGGGACAGGAAGCACGTAAGGCTGTGGACATTATTCAGGCAATTTATCGCTCTGCGGCATCAGGAAAAATAGAGAAAGTCTGAAAAAACTGAATGGATAGAAATGGCCGGAGCCGTAGCAAAATGATTTTGTAAAATCTTTTTGCCACGGCTCCTTTTTGTGGAATGTAGAACAATAGTTAGAATGGACAAACTGCGCCAAAGCGTAGGCTTGGGGTTACTCGAAGGCGTATACGGGGACGTCGAGAGGCGAAGTTTGTACATAGCATTTTTATAAAAATAATTTGTGCAAAATACTTGACAAATTCTTCATGGTTGTGTATACTATATAAATACGATTGTTTTTCTGTGAAGGACACGCAGAAAACGTATAGTTTTTAGAAAGGACGGGAATGAATAGAATGCGAAGTTGTTATATTTTGGCAGATGCATCTATATTGCCTGAGGTTTTTCCTAAAGTGTTGCAAACCAAACGGCTGCTTCGAAGTGGCAAGGCGGCAACCGTGCATGATGCAGTGCGAATTACCGGCATAAGCCGAAGCGCATATTATAAATATAAGGACCATATTTTCCCTTTTAATGAGATGCAGGGTATTTTGACAGTATATTTTGAACTCATGGATATTCCCGGTACCTTGTCGGAAATACTGGGGATTGTAGCGAAGGCCGGCTGTAATATTCTGACGATTAATCAAACGATTCCCATAAATGGCGTGGCAAGCATTACCATTACAATGCAAACAGAAGGCATGATAATGGAGTTTGACGAATTGATGGAATTGCTGTCGACACCCGGCGGTGTAAAAACAGTGGATGTTTTAGGCAAACAATGAGGAGGATAGAGCAATGAAAATAGCAATTTTAGGCTTTGGAACTGTTGGAAGCGGTGTGTACGAAATATTAAAGAAAAATGGCGATTTAATAGGACGGCGCGCCAACGAAGAAATCAGCATAAAATATATTGTAGAACTGCGGGACTTTAGCAGCCATCCGGATGCAGCGCTCTTTACAAATAATTATAATACAGTATTGGACGATAAAGAGGTTTCTGTTGTTGTAGAAATGATTGGCGGTGTAAACGTTGCCTATAACTTTACAAAGAGTGCAATATTGGCCGGGAAAAATGTCGTCACTTCCAATAAGGCACTTGTAGCGGCACACGGCGCAGAGCTTTTTGCATTGGCAAAAGAAAATGGCGTGCATTATCTGTATGAAGCAAGCGTCGGTGGCGGTATTCCGATTATCCGACCGATTGGCAATTGCCTTGCAGCAAACCGCATTAAGCGTGTTATGGGCATTCTAAATGGCACAACCAACTATATTTTGACAAAAATGATTGAAGAAGGACGTTCTTTTGATAAAGCATTGAGCGAAGCACAACAGAAGGGATACGCAGAGGCAGATCCTTCTGCGGATATTGAGGGGCATGATACCTGCCGCAAAATTGCAATTCTGTCCTCTTTGATATTCGGCAAAAATGTAGACTATACACGCATCAGTACAGAAGGAATCAATACCATTGAGCCGGAGGATGTGGAGTATGCACAAGCATTGGATTGTTCAATCAAACTGATTGGTATGGCAAGAATTGGGGAAGATAAAGTATTTGCCCGCGTTTCCCCGATGCTCATATCCAATGATAACCCGCTGGCAGGTGTCAGCGATGTATATAACGCCGTTATGCTTACGGGCGACAGCGTAGGAGATGTAATGTTTTACGGCAGCGGTGCCGGAAAACTGCCGACCGCAAGTGCGGTTGTTTCGGATATCATTGATCTTGCACGCGGCATCCCTGAAGCCTCCAGATTGGAGTGGGCGGCAGGCGACGGCAGCTATGTAACGCCTATGGCAGAAACAAAGACAACAGTTTTACTGCGAAGCAGTGTAGAAATAGAAGATGCAACCTGTGTGGATATCGGACTTGAGGATGAAAAAGGCTATATTATCTGCAACATCAGTGAAGGGGAATTAGCAAGTCTTGTCAAGCGCACAACAGGCATTAAAAAGTTTATTAGAATGTAGAGGAGGAGTAAAAATGGGATTGATCGTGCAAAAATACGGCGGTTCATCTGTTGCAGATGCGACCTGCCTATTTCGGGTGGCAAACCGGATTAAGTCATATTATGACAAAGGAGATTCTCTTGTTGTGGTTGTTTCTGCACAGGGGGATACAACGGATGACTTATTGGAAAAAGCTGCGGAGATTAACAAGAATCCGTCGAAGCGCGAAATGGATGTGCTTTTGTCAAGCGGGGAACAGATTTCTATGTCCTTGCTGGCAATGGCATTGGAGAAGCTGGGTTGTCCGGTAATCAGCCTGACCGGTTGGCAGGCCGGTATCAGCACCAGTGCAAGACATAGCAATGCCAGAATCGGTTCTATTCAGACAGACCGCATTCTGCGCGAACTGGACCAGAAAAGAATAGTTATTGTTGCAGGCTTTCAGGGAATTGACCGCTATGATGACATTACTACACTGGGACGTGGCGGTTCCGATACATCGGCAGTGGCATTAGCAGCCGCATTGCATGCGGACAAGTGCCAGATTTACACAGATGTGAAGGGCGTGTATACAGCAGATCCGCGCATTGTGCCGGATGCGGCCAAGCTGGAGGACATCTCTTATGACGAGATGCTGGAGCTTTCCAGCTTGGGTGCAAATGTATTGCACAACCGTTCCGTAGAGGTTGGAAAAAAATTCAATGTGAAGATGGAAGTCCTCTCAAGCTTTGTAGATGAGCCGGGGACAGAAGTTAAGGAGGTTAGCAAAGTGGAAAAAATGATTGTACGCGGCGTTGCACGCGATAATGAAGTGGCACGTATTTCATTAAAAGATGTAGGGGATGTTCCGGGAAAAGCGTTTACAGTATTCTCTATTTTGGCACAGAAAAATATAAATGTAGATATTATTCTGCAATCTCTTGGCCGCGACGGCAAGCGCGATATCAGCTTTACGGTTTCTGAGTCCGCGCTCGATGCGGCACTGCAAGTATTAGAGGAAAACAGAGATGTGATCGGCGCTGCAGAAGTGCTGCATGATTCTGATGTTTCCAAGGTATCTATTGTAGGGGCAGGCATGGTGTCCAACCCCGGCGTTGCGGCGAATATGTTTGAGGCGCTTTACAATGCAAACATCAATATCAAAATGATTTCTACCAGCGAAATCAAAGTATCCGTTTTAGTGGCACGAAACGAAGGAGATGCAGCAGTACGCGCCATACACGAGAAGTTTAATCTCTCCAATATATGAATGAGAATATAATTATCGGAAGAAACTCCGTGCAGGAAGCGCTGCGTGCCGGTCGAGCTCTTGACAAGCTTTATGTTCGTCAGGGAGAACCGGATGCGGCGCTTGGCCGCATTATAGCGGCTGCACGTGCGCTTCGGATTCCGATAGCAGAAACAGATAAACGGCGGCTTGACACGATGGCAGAAGGCGGCAACCATCAGGGCGTGGTTGCGCTGGGACGTCTTTATGAATATGTCAGTGTAGAGGACATGCTCGTCTATGCAGCAGAAAGGGGAGAAGCGCCCTTTATCGTGCTGTGTGATAAAGTATGTGACCCGCATAATTTAGGGGCAATGATTCGTACTGCCAATGCGGCAGGGGCACATGGGGTTGTGATTACAAAACATGAGGGCGTAGGCGTTACGGCAGTGGTGGACAAGGCTTCTGCCGGTGCGGTGTCGCATACGAAGATTGCACGCGTTACAAGCCTTGCAAAAACAATTGATGTATTAAAAGCAAATGGTGTTTGGGTTACCGGGGCAGATGGCAGTGGTGAAAAAACGCTGTTTGAAGCAGATTTTAGCGGTGCAGTGGCAATTGTGGTCGGCAGTGAGGGAGAAGGGATTTCCCGCCTTGTAAGGGAAAAGTGTGACTTTTTAGTCAGCATTCCCATGCGCGGTGCCATCACTTCACTCAACGCATCCGTTGCAGCGGCACTCTTTATGTATGAGGTGGCAAGAAAACGATGAAATATGTAATTATATTAGCTGATGGCATGGCAGATTATCCGAACGAAGCCTTGGGTGGAAAAACGCCAATGGAGGTGGCAAAAAAGCCGTATATAGATAGTCTTGCCGCAAAAGGAGAACAATTTTTGGTCAAGACGGTGCCGGATCATTTAAAACCCGGCAGTGATGTAGCCAATCTTACGGTTATGGGATACGATACAGCAAAATGTTATACAGGAAGATCTCCGCTTGAGGCTGCAAGCATTGGCGTCAGCCTGGCAGATGAAGATACATCTTTTCGGGCAAATTTAGTATCGCTTGCAGGCATAGGGGAATACGAAACGCTTTCCATGCAGGATTATAGTGCAGGTGAAATCAGCACGGAGGAAGCGGCTGCACTGATTCATACATTAGCCGAAGAGCTGCCGCTTGAGAATATGGATTTATATGCAGGCATTAGCTATCGGCATCTTTTGGTATGGCATCATGCACAAGATTTCGGCACGCTCACACCACCCCATGATATCTCGGGAAAGCCGGTGCTGGACTATTTACCGCAGAATCAAACGCTTTTGGGTCTTATGAAAAAAAGCCGTGAGATACTGCGGAAGCATCCGGTGAATGAAAAAAGACGGGCTAAGGGCAAGCCTACCGCAGATTCCTTGTGGATTTGGGGCGAGGGAAAGAAACCGCAGCTTGAACCCTTTTATGATTTATATCATAAGCGCGGCGCCGTGATTTCGGCAGTGGACTTAGTACGAGGCATTGGCTACTTGGCCGATATGCAGGTCATCCATGTGCCGAATGTAACAGGGAATATTGACACAAACTTCAAAGGCAAGGCAGAAGCAGCTGTTCGTGCACTTTTAGACGAGGGCAACGACCTTGTATATGTACACATGGAGGCGCCGGATGAATGTGGGCATCGTGGCGAAATCAAAAATAAAGTTAAATCCATTGAAATGATAGACGAAAGTGTGGTACAATATATTGGCAACGCATTAAATGCAAGCAAAGAACCGTATCGAATGATGGTTTTGCCGGATCATCCTACACCGTTGGTGACAAGAACCCATGCACGGGACGCTGTACCATGCCTTCTTTTTGACAGCCGTAAAACCTTAAATGGGAAAAATGTTTTCACAGAAAAATCAGCAGCGGAAGGCGGATTGGTGGCACCGGGCTATGCGTTGATGGAACGTTTTTTAAAAGATGAATGAAGAAGGATCGGATTGTGAAAGGAGCACTGGAAAATGGGCAGATGCAAGGCATTTCTGGAAAGAAAAAATGTAATCTTCTCAGCAAAGAGATATGGGATTGATGCATTGGGGGCAATGGCACAAGGCCTTTTCGCTTCACTCTTAATCGGAACAATATTGAGTACGTTAGGGGAGCAGGCAGGATTGCCTGTTTTCGTAGAGATTGCAAAGTACGCGCAGAGTGTTACCGGCGTTGCTATGGCGATTGCGATTGGATACGCTTTGCAGTGCCCGCCGTTGGTTTTGTTTTCCCTTGCGGCAGTTGGGCAGGCAGCCAATGTACTCGGCGGTGCCGGCGGCCCTCTGGCCGTATACATAGTGGCAACGATCAGTGCAGAAATTGGTAAGATAGTCAGTAAAGAAACGAAGATAGATATATTGGTTACGCCTATTGTCACGATTGGCACAGGCGTTTTGCTATCCATGTGGGTGGCCGGATATATCGGGCAGGCGGCCAGTGCAGTAGGCGGTGCTATTATGTGGGCAACGGAGCTGCAACCTTTCTGGATGGGGATGTTCGTCTCTGTTATCGTGGGTATTGCACTTACCCTGCCGATTAGCAGCGCGGCTATTTGCGCTGCGCTAAGCCTTACCGGTCTTGCAGGCGGGGCGGCGGTTGCAGGCTGCTGTGCACAGATGATCGGCTTTGCGGTCCTTAGCTATCGTGAAAATCGGTTTGGCGGTTTTATCGCACAGGGATTGGGAACAAGCATGCTGCAGATGGGAAATATCGTAAAGAATATTAAAATATGGATTCCGGCCATATTGACCTCGGCCATTACAGGGCCGATTGCAACTTGCGTTTTTGGTCTTAAAATGAATGGCGCGGCCGTCGCCAGCGGTATGGGTACATGTGGCATGGTTGGCCCGATTGGCGTATATACCGGTTGGATTGCCGATATTGCAAATGGGCAGAAAACCGGCATCACCGCTATGGATTGGATTGGCCTTTTGTTCATTGCCATTGTTTTGCCGGCAGTATTGACATGGGTGTTTGGACTGATTTGCAGAAAGCTTGGCTGGATAAAAGAAAACGATTTAAAACTGGATTTATAATATGGATTTTCAGAATTTTACGGCACTGGCACCCTTAGCGGGTGTCAGTGACCTTGCTTTTCGACGCATCTGCCGTGCTATGGGGGCGGATGTTGCCTATACGGAAATGGTAAGCGCAAAGGCGATGCAATATGGCGATAAAAAGACATTTGCGCTGATGCAGTTTGCCGAAGAACCAAGACCGCATGTGGTACAGCTATTCGGCCATGAGCCGGATGTGATGGCGGCGGCAGCAGCACGCGTAGGCGAGTTTGCTGATTGGATTGATATTAATATGGGTTGTCCGGCACCGAAAATCACCGGCAATGGAGAAGGATCTGCGCTTATGAAGTCACCGGTCTTAGCCGGAAAAATCGTAGAAGCGGCCGTCAGACATGCCGGTGTACCTGTCACCATTAAAATCCGCAAAGGTTGGGAGACAGAAACGGCGCCTTCTTTTGCTAAAGTGCTTGAAGAAAGCGGTGCGGCGGCAATTGCTGTGCATGGCAGGACGGCAATGGAGCAATATAGAGGGCAGGCGGATTGGGAAACAATTCAAAAGGTGAAGGCAAAGGTTTCGATTCCCGTGATAGGAAATGGGGATATTACGAAAGCGGCCGATGCGCTTCGCATGCAGAAGGAAACCGGGTGTGATGGCGTCATGATCGGGCGCGGTGCAATGGGAAATCCATTTATTTTTCGTGAAATTCAAGCATATAGAGTTGGAAAGAAAGCGGCGGCGCCTACGGTACAGGAACGGATTGAAACCTGTCTTTATCAGGTGCGCCGCATGATGGAATATAAAGGGGAACGCACAGCCGTTTTAGAGGCACGATCTCATGCGGCATGGTATATAAAAGGGCTGCCGGGGGCATCGGCCGTCCGGGAGATGGTCAATCATGCCGTGTCCTATACGGCCTTATCAGAAATACTGTATGCCTTTTTAGAAAGAATTGAGGAGGATGGCGTATGAAGGTTGCGGTAGTCAGCGGGGCATCCGGCGGCATAGGAAAAGAATCGGCAAAGAGGTTAGTGTCCAAAGGATATCGTGTATATGACTTGAGCCGAAGCGGTGAAGATGATGGACAAATTTTGCATATCTATGCAGATGTAACGCAGGAAGAGACGATAGAAAAGGCCTTTGCGCAAATTAAAGCCAGGGAGGGGAAAATAGACCTGTTGCTTTTATGTGCCGGATTCGGCATTTCCGGGGCGGCTGAGTTTACGGAAATAACGGATGCAAAACGGCAGCTCGAAGTGAATTTTTTTGGGGTGCATCTCTGCACAAAATACGCACTGCCTCTTTTAAGAGAATCCAAAGGAAGAATTCTTGCAATCAGTTCGGCGGCGGCTGTATTCCCGATTCCTTTCCAGTCTTTTTATTCTGCTTCTAAATCTGCAATCAATACATATATTCTGGCACTCCGCAATGAAGTGCGGCGGTTTGGCATTACCGCGGCGGTCATCATGCCCGGCGATGTGAAAACCGGGTTTACGGCCGCAAGACAGAAGGAAAAAGCCGGGGAAGATGTCTATGGTGGATGCATAGGAACTTCTGTTGCCGTGATGGAAAAGGATGAGGAAAGCGGCATGAAGCCGGAAAATGTAGCCAAATATATTGTCCGCATTGCTGAAAAAAAACGTATACGTCCGTTATATACGGCCGGATTGATTTATAAAGTGTTTATAGGCATACAAAAAGTATTAGGAATGACAATCGTGAATGCCATTCTCGGCAAAATGTATATAAAGAATCCAAAGTAAAAGAGGAGAAGGATTTTGGTAGATGTAATTATTATCGGTGGCGGCCACGCCGGTTGCGAAGCGGCTGTTGCATCGGCAAAAGTAGGTGCAAAGACGTTGCTTTTTTCTATGAGTTTAGACTTTTTGGCCTCCATGTCCTGCAACCCCAACATTGGCGGCAGTGCCAAGGGACATTTGGTGCGGGAAATAGATGCGTTGGGCGGCGTTATGGGCAAGGCGGCAGATGCCACCTTCTTACAGTCGCGGTTACTCAATACCGGGAAAGGTCCGGCGGTGCATGCACTGCGCGCACAAACAGATAAGTGGGCGTACATGCGCGAGATGAAACGTAGGGTGGAGGAAACACCGAATCTCATGGTGCGGCAGGCTGAAATTGTAGAAATATTAGTGGAAAACGGTGCGGTTTGCGGCGTAAAGACGCACCTTGGTGCTGTTTTCAAGGCGAAAGCTGTGGTTGTCGCTACCGGGACATATTTAAACGGAAGAATTATTACGGGCGATTATAGCCGCGCAGGAGGACCGGATGGCATGTTCCCCGCGGCAAAGCTCACAGAATCACTGACGAAAATCGGTGTCCCGCTGCGCCGGTTCAAGACTGGTACACCGCCGCGTATAGATAAGAGGAGCATTGACTTTTCCAAAATGGAGGAGCAAACCGGCGATGCAGAAATCATGCCGTTTTCCGAAGAAACGGAAGGGGAGCTTGTCAATCGGGTCTCATGCTACCTTACCTATACGAATGAGGAAACGCACACGATTATCCGCAATAATTTGCATCGTGCACCCATGTATAGCGGCGCGATTCAAGGTGTAGGGGCGCGGTATTGCCCGTCTATTGAAGATAAGGTGGTAAGGTTTGCAGAGAGAAAGCGGCATCAGCTTTTCATTGAACCAATGGGACTGGATACAGAGGAAATGTATGTTTCCGGGCTGTCTACCTCTTTGCCGGAGGATGTGCAGGAGGCAATGCTGCACACCATTCCCGGTCTTGAAAATGCAGTCATTATGCGTGCAGGCTATGCGATTGAGTATGATTGCTGCGATCCTTTGCAGCTGAGCCGTACGCTGGAATGTAAGACCATAGAGGGACTTTACGGCGCCGGACAGTTTAACGGCACCTCCGGCTATGAGGAAGCAGCGGCGCAAGGGCTTGTGGCCGGTGCCAATGCAGCACTGAAAGTGTTAGGCCGTGAACCGTTAATCATAGGGCGTGACGAAGGCTATGTAGGCGTTTTGATTGATGATCTTGTGACAAAGGGCACCAATGAACCATATCGCATGATGACCTCGCGGTCGGAATACCGGCTGCTTTTGCGGCAGGACAATGCAGATGAACGGCTGACCCCTAAAGGTTATGCGGCGGGATTGATTTCGGCGGCTCGCTATGAGAAATTCCTGCAAAAGCAAAAGCAGGTACGAGATGAAATTTATCGGCTCGAGAAAAACTCTCTGCCCCCGTCCGAACTGCTTAGAAGCATCATGAAGGCGAAGGATTGCGAACCGGTGACAACCGGCGTGCGCCTTGCAGATCTGATTCGTCGGCCGCAGCTGACCTATCAGGATTTAACACCGGTAGATACAGCACGCCCTGCCCTGCCGAAAGCAGTATGGCAAGAGGCGGAAATCCGCATAAAGTACGAAGGGTATATTCAACGACAAAAACGCGCAGTAGAACAGTTTCGACGGTTAGAAGAAAAGGCACTGCCCGCTGATATCGATTATATGCATATGGATGGACTTTGCATAGAGGCGCGGCAGAAGTTGCATGCACAGAAACCTGAAAATATCGGACAGGCCTCGCGCATTTCCGGCGTGTCTCCGGCAGACATTAGTGTGCTGTTAGTTTGGCTGGAAAAGGAGAAATAGAATGGAGGCATTGAAAAAAGGACTGAAGGACTTTTCCATCGAACCGGCGGGAAATCTCCTACAGCAATTTTGTACGTATGAGAAGATGTTGGCAGATTGGAATTCACGCATGAATCTGACAGCCATTACAAGCCATAATGAGGTGATTTCCAAGCATTTTGTGGATTCTGTGGCGTGCCAGGGGCTGATTCCGACCAAAGCGCGGGTGGCTGATGTCGGGACAGGTGCAGGCTTCCCGGGCTTACCACTTGCTATGGTACGGCCGGACATTGCGGTTACATTGATGGATGCACTTGCAAAACGCATTAGCTTTTTAGATGCAGTCATAAAAGAACTAAAAATAGAAAATGTAGACACGGTACACGTTCGTGCAGAGGATGCCGGGCAGGACAAAGCACATCGGGAACAGTACGATGTGGTTTGTGCCCGAGCAGTAGCGAATCTTTCTGTTTTAAGTGAATACTGTTTGCCTTTGGTAAAGCCTGGCGGGGTTTTCTTGGCATTAAAGGGCAGGGAAGCGGCAGAAGAAGCTAAAAATGCAGAAAAGGCAATAAAAATATTAGGTGGAGCCGTTTTGGAGATTCGAGAGGTATTTTGGGAGAATTTGGAGCATCGCGTAGTGATTATACAGAAAAAACAACATACGCCGGCATTATATCCCCGAAAAGCAGGAAAACCGCAAAAATCTCCGCTTTCTTAACAAGAAAACTGTCGGAAAAAACTTCTTTACACAACTGGGAAAATATGGTAATATTTTGCTGAGGTGATGCATATGTTAGCATTTAAACTACAAGACGAAAAAAGCAAAATATTTCAATTGCCTGTAGATTCTATTATTCCAAATCCGTACCAGCCGAGACAGACTTTTGACAGTATGGCCATTGAAGAACTGGCGGATTCTATTCGGGAATACGATGTAATTCAACCTATCACGGTTCGGCGCATTTCGAAAGGATTGTACGAGCTTGTAACAGGGGAACGTCGCCTTCGTGCTGTGAAGTCCTTGCGGCGCCCGACCATTCCTGCGATTATTATGGATATAAATGACAATGATAGCGCGGTAATTGCCTTGATTGAAAATTTGCAGAGGAAAGAGCTTGGTTTCTTTGAAGAGGCAGAAGGGTATTATCACCTGATTTATGACCATGGCATGACACAGGAAGAAATTGCAGCAAAAACAGGAAAAAAACAATCCACAGTGGCGAATAAGCTACGAATTTTAAAGCTTAGCCCATATCTGAAAAAGATTGTATCTGAAAACCAGCTGACGGAACGGCATGCAAGAGCATTATTAAAGCTGCCGGATGAGGAAACGCAGTGGAAAGCACTCATGAAAATTGTAGAAAAAAATATGAATGTGCGTGCAGCGGAGGAGTACATAGAGTCGCTTTTAACGGAGGATACACCGGAGCTACCGGAACAGCCGGTAGCAACGCCAACCCTTCGCCGCAAAAAGAATGATTATCGAATCTTCTTGAATACCATAGATAAAGCGCTGGATATGGTTCGGCAGGCCGGTGTTAAAGCGAAAACCAAAAGTACGGAATATGCGGATTATTACGAATATACAATTCGAATTGATAAATAGAAGATGAAGGCTACAAAGCATATGTTGCATCTAAAAAGTAGACTTCTGCGTTCTTCGGCTAAGCGCATATAAAAATGGTAAAGGAGCCGTAGCAAAATGATGATTCAAAATCTTTTTGCTACGGCTCCTTTTGGGTCTGGAGAAAAATAGTGCAATTTGTTCATAGCATAAAGCATTTTTATTTTAAGAAATGCATTGTTTAGCAAATTTCCACCCTAACGTTTTGACTCTTATAAGGCTTATCCGCATATTCTCAAGAATAGTATGCTTTATGCGTTTTGTTTGGTATAGTTTAAAAGACCGCCGGCTAACAGAATTTGACGCTGTCTGTCTGAAAGCACCAGGTTTGTAGCAAAGGCAGTACCGCGGGTTGTGTTCTTTACCATAATGGTTTCGCCGGAAAGAACAGCATTTGGTGCATCTTCAATCAGAAGCACATCCCCTTCAGAAATGGCATCATAGTCGGCAGCATCGGCAAAGGTGAGCGGCAAAATGCCGGAGTTTATTAGGTTTGCCATGTGAATACGTGCAAAGCTTTTAGCGATAACGGCACGAATTCCTAAGTACAAGGGAACGAGCGCTGCGTGCTCACGGCTGGAACCCTGTCCGTAATTAGAACCGCCTACAATAATCCCGCCGCCGTTTTCTTTTGCCCGTTTCGGGAAGTCGGGATCACAAGGTGCAAGGCAGAAGGAAGAAAGATGCGGAATATTAGAGCGAAATGGGAGCAAAGATGCGTTGGAAGGCATGATATGGTCCGTGGTAATATTGTCACCCACCTGAATTAATACCTTGCCCTCTACATCCCCTTCGAGTTTCTTATTTATCGGGAATTCCTTAATGTTCGGGCCACGAACAACTTCCACCGTTTCGCCCTCCGGTGCAGGCGCAACCACCATATTATCATGATTATAAAAGGCAGTAGGCATATCAACGGTCATGCGTTCGCCTAAAACAGCAGGATCAGTTAACACACCGGTAATTGCAGAAATAGCGGCCGTTTCCGGACTGACGATATAAACTTGTGCGGATTTTGTGCCGCTGCGGCCTTCAAAGTTTCGGTTATTGGTACGAAGGGAAACGGCGTTTGATTTCGGTGCTTGTCCCATTCCAATGCAAGGACCGCATGCACATTCCAAAATACGGGCGCCGGCATCAATCATATCAGCAAGTGCGCCATTCTCTGCCAGCATATGGAGTACCTGCTTGGAACCGGGCCCGATCACAAGGCTTACATTGGGATGAACAGTTTTACCCTTTAAAATAGCGGCTGTTTTCATCATATCGGTATAAGAGGAGTTTGTGCAGCTGCCGATAAAGACCTGATCCACTGCAATTTCTCCGATTTCCTGTACGGATTTTACGTTATCCGGGCTGTGGGGCATCGCGGCAAGAGAACCAAGTGCAGAAAGGTTGATGGTAATCTCTTCATCATACACAGCATCTGCATCCGGCATAAGCGGTGTAAAGTCTGCTTCACGTCCTTGCGCCTTTAAAAATGCGTGTGTAACTTCATCACTGGGGAAAACAGAGGTGGTCGCGCCGAGCTCTGCTCCCATGTTTGTAATCGTGGCACGTTCCGGTACAGAGAGGGATGCAACGCCTTCACCGGCGTATTCAATCACTTTACCAACACCGCCTTTTACTGTAAGAATGCGAAGAACTTCTAAGATGACGTCCTTGGCAGATACCCAGCCGGAAAGCTTGCCGGTCAGATTCACGCGAACGACTTTAGGAATAGTTAAATAATAAGCGCCGCCGCCCATAGCAACTGCAACATCAAGACCGCCTGCACCAATGGCAAGCATACCGATGCCGCCGCCGGTGGGGGTGTGACTGTCAGACCCTAACAAGGTCATACCCGGTACGCCAAAGCGTTCCAAATGGACCTGATGGCAGATGCCGTTGCCGGGACGAGAGAAATACACGCCATGTGCGGCAGTAACCGTCTGAATATATTTATGGTCGTCTGCGTTCTCGAATCCGGCCTGAATTGTATTATGGTCAATGTAGGCTACCGAGCGTTTGGTTTTTACTCTCGGAATCCCCATGGCCTCAAACTGCAGATAAGCCATGGTGCCGGTGGAATCCTGCGTTAAGGTTTGGTCAATGCGAATAGAAATTTCTGACCCCGCTGTCATCTCGCCGGAAACAAGATGTGCTGCAATCAGCTTTTGTGTCAAATTTTGTCCCATATGTAACCCTCCCAAAAACATAATAAAAATAGTATATCATAAATGGCAGAAAAAAACAAGAGGGGAGATGCAAAATATTCTCATTCTGCAATCCTCCCTCTTTGCAGGGTTAGAGCTTTAGCTCCTCGGACCATTCCCGGGCTTCCTGCACATTTTTCAGAGAAGGACGGGATGTCTGATCCTTTTTGTTCATTTTAGCTTTTTCCGCCAATGCCAAAGTGTCATACGGCTGCGGATTTTTCTGTTTATCCTGCAAAAGCATTGCCCCCTTCCGTGATAGGGTAAATTGACGAATTCGAAATGCGAATTTTTAGGAAAGCTCGGATTCGTCAATTGATCATAGCGTATGCAAATGCAGAGGAATTATGCAACTTGGTGCACTAAAATCATATTTGTTTTGCCTGCATGCCCGACAGCGGAACTGCCGGTAATCACGATCGTATCTCCTGTTGCGACCAGGTTACAGGAAACGGTTTTCTGCATTTTCTGTTTTTGCAATCGTTTTTATATTGTCGCCATCGTTCTCCGGAAGAAGCTGCCGTACCTGCCGGATATCATCCGCACAGCGAACGAAAGAGGCGGCAATCAAATCAACGCAATACCGAATATCATCTGCCGGAATTGTATTGCCCGGTCGAAGAACTGCAGGCAGTCCTTTATAGGAAACAGATACAATGTTTGCATCACCGCATATCGGGCGGGTTGTAAGTGTAAACCGCTGGACCTTTTTAAGATGTAATTTCCCCGCAGAAGCAGTATAATGTAAAGGGCATTGAACAAATGTGTTCTTTTCCTAATACATTATATATGGCCGCGGCTCATTTGCGATAATATGAAAAGTGGCTATATAGACAAGGCGTTGATAATCCAAAACTTGAAACCATAACCACAAACCAATTTTATCACGAATGGAGACTAAAAACAAGATGAAAGAGAAATTTGTTGAAAACGGAATTGAGTATGTGAGAAACGGAGATTACTACATACCAAACCTAACTGTACCCGCTGAAAAAACATATAACATCGGCAAGTTTTGATATATTCTTTCAGCATTTTGCATAGCTTTCTCGGTGAAAATATTTGTCTTATTTTCCCTTTACAATTTATTACCGCCTGTCCTGATTTCACGGC
>JAQXGO010000037.1 GCA_029006755.1 Clostridia bacterium
ATGATTTCCGAAGGCGTTATAAAGGGAAATGCAGATGGCACATTAAATCCCCAAGGCAATACAACCCGTGCTGAAGCAGCGGTCATTATGTACCGTATCTTTATGAAGCACAGCAAAATATATGCATAAAACTGAATCAACAGTCCTGTCAGACTGTCAAAAATCCCTGTTTTGCATTAGGCAAAACAGGGATTTTTCTGCACGAAGAAATCTATCCAAATCATTTGGAAAAACGAGGTATTTCCGTCGTTATTCCCCATTTTAAAAGCCTGCTGTTAACATAACATGGTATGATTACGGCGAAGAAGTCACGGCTGAAGACGTTTATACAACCTTGAAGAGATAAACAAAAAGGCATAATACCGGGCATATGGACATGCCCTTTGATAGTAAATCCCGCCTCGTCGCTGTGTACAGAACACACCGACTGGCTTTTGCACACCCGTCATGGCAATTGATGTATATTTTCAGGGAACAAAATAAATCATGATGTATTGGACTGTACCAATCCGGAGGTAACAGACTGGATTGAAAATCTGTACAGAAAGCCCAAATCATGGGGGTACAAATATCATAAACTTGACTTGACAAGAGCATTTCCTATGCAAAAGGATGCGGTATTCAAAACCCAGTATATAACACCTGTGCAAGCATATAGGAATGCTATAAAAGCAGTCAGAAGAGGAATCGGAGATGACAGTTACCTTTTCGGCGGAGGGCTGTACCAGCCGCTGGCAGGAATAATCGACGCCCAGCGCACAGGTTCCGACGTTAAGAGTATGTGAATCAAGAGGAGGATATGCCCAAAATACCATTTACCGTTAAACAGAACGTACGCAGATACTTTATGACTGCCACTTTTCAATGGGAGGCGAGGTGGATTTAAATATTTCCGGCGGTAAACTGACCTTCAGCACAACAGATTTGTATTCTGCGCCAATGCACTACGTCGTAGCCACAACTGATGGAAAGATAACTAAAATAATCGTTCCATCGAATACAGCAATAAAAATAGATGAAAATTTAAAGTCGACACGCGGGTCAGAGGTTGAAAAACGAAAGTATTTTTTTGCGAATTCAAATTCGTCGGCATACGATGGTACGGTAGATTTTCATTCGCAAAAACAAGAGGGACCACAGCAAAAAGGTGTTAAACATCAGTTTGCTGCGGCCCCTCTTTTTATGGTTTAATTTAAAGCGGCTTTTTTCGTCATGATTTACTCCAGCACAAACATAGCGTGCCCGTCTACCTCCGGAATTATAAATTCAGTAGAATCGCCAAAAGCAGTAAATGCTATGGGTTTCATATCGGGAATACTGTAAATCCGATTGATTCTGCCTTTTATCTTAACCCTTATATAATAAAGCTGAATACTTTCTTCAATAATAGCCATATTCCCCCTTTTTTCTGGGCAATACGAAAGAATGTGAAAAATTCTGTAATGATCCTTTTTTGTAAGATACGTTCTTGCAAATGAAGGCGCATTAGTCTCAATCAACTTATCTGTGTATAAAAGTTCCATGCAATTTCTAAGCAGAGTCTTATATACCGGATATGCTGCCTGCTGGTATGCTTCAAAAAGCGGGAAGTTTATTTGTATAATATTACCGCTGCGAAGAACCGCCGCTTCATCTGTTATGGAATCATACGGCAAATAAGTGTCGTAACAGTGTTGTCCGTCCCAGTGCTTATTGCAATAGGGTTTATATATATGTGCAAGAACTTCATTCCCTTCCTTTGGAGATAACGAAATTCCTGTCTTATATATGGAGATTGGCATACAAGGCAAGTCTTTTTCAATAGGTTTTAAAGCCCTAAAATAAGGCAGAGAGTGTTTTTCAGCACCATTATAGGTGAAATCCCATTCCGGCAAAGCAAAGCCTGATAAATCAGGTTTAAGCCCTGATTGGCCGGTAGAAATAATTTTACCGCCTTTTTTGATATAATCCGAAATTTTAGCTTTCGCAACATTGCCGAGAGTCATGACATCCGGAAGAATCAAAACCTTGTAAGCATCTAAATCTAAAGAATCGTCAACAATGTCAAATTGATATTTCAGCTCACCCAGCATTCTGGCAACGGCTTCAAAAATGGCGGACCTTTGCCTGTAGCTGTCTCCGTTACCATTATCATAAGGCAGTGCGTTAAACACGCCTATTTCGGCAATATTTTCGGTGCCATCAGTCCATTTTTCAACTTTCTTTATGTCACTGAAGATATCTTTAACCATACCCATAAGAGCCTTTTCGGGAACGCCTCTTGGGTGCAAATGGTCGCCAATTGAAATCTGTGCAGAATTTGCAAGGGCAGTGTATGCATCATATTCAAGGGCAGGCTTTGTTCTTATACCGCCAAAATCTCCCCACGAGCGATGAAATCTCCCCGTCATATAAAGCCTTTTTTCAAAAATGTTTCTGTCATAGGCGCATCTTGCAGGGAACGAGTCATACGCCCAGCCGCCTGTGGGCAGTGCTTCAATTTCTGCGTGGCTGTGATATTTTATACGCTTTTTCATGTCGGAATCATTATCAAGAATACCGCTTAATCCGTTAATGAAAAAATATTTGTCCTTTGGGACAAGTGCCCGAAGCTCTAATGCATATTCCATGCCTTTTCTTTTATGAAATTGAGAAACGGCGTTGTCGTCAAAAATGTCAACCCCTTCTTTTTGCATAAGCGCCATGCATTCAGGTCCGTAGCAGGGTTGAGGCAAATTAAAGCAATCCACAAATATCCCATCTACATCGGGGTATCGTGTCAGAATCTCTTGTATTTCGCGTTTCAGATGCTCGCCGTAGCCCGTATGAAAACACATACGGCGATATACAGCACCTTTGGGAGGAGAGTCTATTATGCTACCGTCTTTTCTTACAACTGTCCAGTCTCTATGTTGATTGGCTATTTCGTGACAAATCCCGGCATTCAAGTATGCAGTAACGCCAATGTCCTTTTTGTGGCACTCTTGGATTACCTCGCCCAGAATATCTCTGTTTTTAAGAAAAGGATGCGGAATCCCCACCTTAGTCGGGTAATAAGAAAATCCCACATTGCATCTTGCAAAGAAATTTATATATGTCACATTCGCATCACTTAAAATTTTTGCAAATTCCTCTCCGCAAAAATGATCGAATAAATCTGGATAATCCGGCATGCTATGAAAATCAAAGTGTATGGCTCTTTTAAGCTCTCTCACAACAGTATCTCCTTATTACAGATTTCCGTACGTCTGTCTTACCCCTGTGCTGCTATACTGCCAAAACTGATACGGCTATTTGTTGTAGGTACAATGCTGCCGGGTTTCCAGCAAAATGCTCTATACTGGTCTGCATCATCATCTATGGTTATATTTTCACCTGTATAAGTCATTATATTTGTGCCTGATACGGTTGTCAAAGTGCCGGGTACTGTCGTAAAGGCTTCCAGCATCGCAGGTGTTCCTTTGTACTGTGTCAAAATCATCACTGCACTTGCATCTGCTTCGGTAATTTCGGGTAATGCTTTTATTACTGTGTAAGTGCCGCCGTTTACAGGTTCATAAACAGAGTCCTTCCGGCTGCTATCCGGAATGTTTGTTTGCAAAATATGTGCTATGATATAACCATACTGTTCAAATCTATTGCACCAAGCATTTGCCATTGTTAAATTCTCTTCAAACACTGCTCCCTTGTCATACCACAAAACGGCATCCTGACTACATTCCTCTACCGAAGGATTCATAATACATAATTCTCTGCTTCTTGTTCCAAGCGAAAAATAAAGCTGTGCCTTGTTCACATATCTCTGGGTTTTGGGAATGGTACAATATATCTCTACGTGTTTCCATTTATTATCCGCACTTGTCGAGTAACCAAGTTCCGTATACCCGAGTCCTTCATCCGGCATGTCTTGTTTTCCAAACAGATTTAACCGATAAAATACCGTCGCGCCACTTTTGGAGGTGCAACGATAATCAAATGAAAACTTATACGTTTTGCCGGGTGTAATTCCAAAAGAGTTTGACAAAAGATACGATTGCTCACTTGCTGTACGTTTTATGACTACAAAAGGCTCTCCGTCATTGTAATTTAAGCGACATTCAATCTCCTGGTCGGTTGAACTTGTAAAGCATGCATTCCATGTTTCGTTTCCGAACGGAACTATGCAATCAGAATTGGGTTTTAGCGTAATCTCCTCCTGCGTCTCTGCAAACTCACTTTTCAACAATTCTTTAAAACCATCACCAGCAAGAAGGTTTGCAGTTTCTGCCATTGCAGGAGTTGCTATGCTAATCAGTATTGCTGTCAAAATAGACAATGCGATCATTATTTTAAATACTTTTTTCATTTTCTCTCCCTTTCCCTTCACACACCTAATCCCTAATTCCATGCCAGTTTCGTTCCATCCACGTCTACTATGTTGCACCAATGATGCAGCCAAGGATTTACATGAACCGCCTTTTCAATCCCATTCCCTTTATACAATCGGATGAATATTCTGCTTCTTTATCTCGTCAATCGTTGTCATAACAGCAAGTGCCTCCTCCGATTTGATCGGATAAGGCTTTCCGTTTACGACTGTTTCATAGAGTGCCGCCCAGATATGGTCGAGATTGTTTTTGTCCCATACCCTCTCTTCCGTAACAAAAGGCACGGCCGGTGAAGCTGCGAATTTTGCTCCTGCAGGTGTTTCGTGGCTTGCTTTGATTTCTTCAAGCTGAACCGCAGGATCTATATAACGAAGCGTGCAGGTCTCGCCGTTATCAAAAAGCGTACCGCGCGTTCCGTACAAAACGTATTCCGGTGTTTTCAGTGCTGTGCCACCGCTAATTTCCATATCTACCACGCGACCATTTTTCCCGAAAAACAATACCTTAATAAAATCTTCACAATCTCCTGCAGCTGCAACTCTTTTCAGGTACGAATCGAGTTTTGTGTATCCACCGCCGCAAAAATGCAATGAATGGTCTACAATGTGCGGCCCCCAGTTTAAAAGTTGTCCTCCGCCGTATTCGGAAAGGGTCTGCCAATCACATCTGCGTTGATAGGAATTTCTTGCAAGCTTAATCAAATATACATCGCCCAATATGCCTGATGCAATAATTTCATTCACCTGTAAAAATTTTGCTTCAAAGCGACGGTTATGACGTATAAAAAGTCTTCCCTCTCCTATCTTGAAAAGTTCTTTTGCTTCTTCTGCAGTACAACACATGGGCTTTTCTAAAAGCACAATTTTACCTGCGTCCAGTGCCATTTTTGCGTGCGAAAAATGGTCACAGGAGCGTGTAGCAATATCGACTACATCCACATCTTCATCCTTCAAGAATGCATCCAATGTTGTGTAGGTTTTACATCCAAACTTTTCTGCCATTTCTTCACAACGATCTTTCTCAATGTCACAAACGGCAGCGATTTCAAACATATCCTCTTTACCTTCAAGTTCCCGCAAATGCATCCCTTTTCCGGCTCTTCCAAGTCCTACTATTCCAAGTTTGATTTTTTTCATCACTTACAACCCCCAATCTTGTAGCACTGCACGGCTTTCTTCAAGATCAAGTCTCGGTTCGCGCAAATGCGTGTCATGCTCAACAAACACCCAGCCGTCAAAATGATTCTTCAATATCAACTTCGTAACTGCATGGTTGTCAATGAAAACATCGCCCTGTTTCAGTCCGCAAAAATGTCCGCGTTCTTGCCACTTTTCAGCATCAGGTGTTTCGCTTTTTTTCCACCCTTTTAAGTGATAAGCGCAAATTCTGTCAAAATATGTATTTGCAATATATTCTACATCTCCGCCCGCAACGGCAAGATGCCCTGTGTCAAGAAGTAGATCGGTTTGCGGACATCGCGCCAAAAATTCCTCCAGCTCTGCCTGCGTTTCCACCATTGTTCCCAAATGATTATGCAAAACCACCCGAAGACCATATTTATTCGCTGCCTTTGTCATACAGTTGACTTGTCTGCAATAATCATCGAAGTCACCGCCTTTCACCTGTATCCAAACATACTGCCCACCTAACGCGGCGGTATAGCGAATGGTTTCTTCTACCGATGCCATTTGACACATCGCAAAGCCCGCACCAATTTTTTTCGCGTGCGCCGCTTGCAAAATTGCTTCTTGCGCATTTTGCGGGCGCAGTCGCTCTACTCCGTCATATCCCATGTTTTTAATATTTTCTAAATGCTCTAAAAAATTATAAAATCCGCCTTCCCAAACAAAAATTCCATAATCAGCAACACCTACTTTTAACATAACTGCCCTCCAAAATAATTCTTTCATCCTTTTGCAATCAATGTACCTAATACAATAATTATAGCACTTTTCCATTTGATTTGAAATGACTAATATTAAGAATTTTTTAAAATTTTTTGTTCATTTTTAAAATAGAATTTACGGTGTTATTAGGATTTTGCAGCAGTGACAATCTCTCTTGCGTTGCAATGCATCGTCCTTTGTCCTTAAGACGATAATAGCCATTGATTCATGATTACAAACCGGGTGTCAGTTTATAGACTACCGTTCCGTGCGCAGGAACATTCAAAGATATACTTCCGTTACCGCTTATTGTATTTGCAAGACCTGTTCCACCAATCTTTTCGCCGGTATATGATGCAATACAAGATACGCCGTTATTGTCCTTTAATGGTAAAGTAATACTTTTTGCAGTCTTTGCCATGTTCAGCACCAGCACATATATATTCTCACCGTCTTGTGAAATACGCCACCAATAATCTCCATCTTTCGATTCGTGTATCCGTGTGTGTTTATGCATAATAAATTCATCTATTAAAAAGGAAAGCTCTTTGTTTGCAAATTCTGTCAGTCCGCTGTAAAGAGGTGTATTAATCAGCGCCCAGTTCGATTCTCTGAAGGAATAGTAGCCAAAGCCCTGCGCCCCAAGCCATACGCCTTGGTACAACATATTTTTCGCTTCATCTATTGTAGGTAAATAGTATTTTTCACCAACTGCTTCTGCTTCCTCTCTGGTTGCCGCACCGAATGTTTGCCCCAAAAAATATATGGGCTTTTGTTGGATATTGGTTCCGGAAAAAGCGTCCAGCGAGGCTTGAAACATATTTGTTGTATTCGCTATGCCAAATCTATCAATAACATCGATATTGATTGCATAGTCGTGAATAATCAAAATGTCCGCACAGGATGCACAAAGGGCACTTGAGCCGGTAGATGTCGAATCCTGAATAATAACCGGATGAACAGGGTCGATATCCCTTATGGTCTTATAGGACTTTACAAGGTCATTATACGGATTGGAATAATGCAGATAAGGTTCGTCCATAATCAGGTAGCCGAAGAGTGCAGGATGGTCTTTGACTGCTGTGACAACCTCTATCGTATTCTCAATTTTTTCATCACTGCCCGCAATCTGCATACCACTATAAAGCAAAAGGGTAGCCTTCATTCCGTTTGCATAACAATTATCAAGATAGATTTTTGCATCCGATACTGTGCCTCCGGTTCCCTGTACTACATTTACACCCGTTGCTTTAGCAGCCTTAAGCTGTCTGTCATCTAAATACACATGATACCCAATCACCGGGACGAATGCACTTCCGTCAGTGATCCATTCACCTTTTTCGTCAATGATAAACTCACCTTTTTCATTCAATGCAGTGGGTCTGTTATATCTGTATATTGTTTTTTCACATTTTCCTATCTTATTTCCGCCCAAATAATCGTATAGTATAGCTTCCAGCGTGTATCCTTTTCCAATTACGCTCATATCGGAAATGTCAAATGTAAAAAATTCGTCCTCGGCTGCCAAAAAGCTTTTTTGTGCAATAACAGTGTTGCCGTCTTTAAGCTTCACATCTATTGTCGCTTCATCGGTAGCCGTATAAATACTATTATTCACTCTTACCGATACAGTTCCTGTTTCCCATTCTGTATAAAAGAAAGTATCGCTGTCAATGATGAGTGTCTCAGGAAGTTTTGTAACATAAAAAGAAAGATTATCATAATATATTTCTCCGCTTCCGTTCAGTCTTAAAAGAATGGACATTCTGTTACAATTCTCTGGAGCTACAACCGTTGCTGTTGCATTGTTCCACGCACCGCCGGTTAAACCCAAAGCTGCCTGTGAAGCACCGTCCAGAGAAGTAGTATCATGATAATATTGGAATTTAATAATCGGACTTCCGCCAAGTGAAGCATGCGTTTTAAACCATACATCAATGGTGTATTCCGTTCCGGGTATAAGTCCTGTCATATCATATCGAATATATGGGTTCGTATTGGATTGTTGCGTGGATATTTTCACACAATTTTGCCCGCTATACACATCTTGTGTACAAAGGCTGACAGAATTGTTCCACGAATAATCATAAGGTGTCCAATTTGCAGGGCCTGAGTTATCCCCGTTCATAGTTTCAAAATCGCCGTTTTGGAACAAGTTCTTCGGTTTTATCACTGCTTTTTGGATAATCTCCGCAGCTCTGAAATGTCTAAGAGCATTTGCATCGTCTAAAAAGAATGTTTTCATGTAATAGTCTGCGTCCAGAAATTGCTCAGATGATACTGTAAACCCTTTTGTTTGAGAAACATCAGTAGGAGCGGCAGAACTGGTTTTAACAATTTCTACTGCAATCAAATTTGGAACACCCGAATCATTTTTTGTATAGAGTGTCGATACCATAACAACACTTTTAGGCGCATCATTTTCAGCGCCTATATGCAATTTTGCTTTTATGTTTACATCGGGCATAATATCAAAGACTTCATACTCGCCGTTCTCACCAAAAGAATAATATCCAAAGGTGGTTTTATCTTCATATTTTATAAGCTTTGCATCGTCCCAGTAGACTGTACCGGAGGTATTTGCATCAAATCCTATATAAATGTATTGGATTGGGCAGGCAACAACTGCCTGAAACCTTGCACTGAGCTTCACCCATTCTCCGTGCGTGTTTTTGACGTGGTTTGTACTGTAATATGCATTCCCCGTACCGACACCGCTGCCGTTATCAGCCTTGTATGTTCTAACCATCGCGTAAGCGCCTTCCCCACCGCTGACCGCGCTGTCGCCTGTATTAATCCATATAGAGAATTCATACATACTGCCAACTTCAAGCTGGATTGCATTGCTGTATGATTTGTTATAATTCCCCATAGTCGCTGAGGCTTGGGCAGTAGGAAGTTCCATTTTTAAGCAAAATCTGCCTTCGCGAACAAAATCGTCACCGGTTTCTTCATAATATGAAACCTGCCCTCCTGCGTTTGTAATATTATTAAAAAACCAACTTGAAACACCATTTTCGAACCCTGAATTAATGGTAATAAGGTTCTCGTCAGCTGAAACAATACAACTATGCATAGATATAAATACTGAAAGAATAAGCAATAATAGAATTCTTATTTTGCAAGATTGCATAATAATACTCCTTTTCAAAAAATAATATGTATATACATAATTTATTATATCATCTACTCATCTGGTGCACAAGGACGAATATTAAGAACCTTTATAAAAGATTTGTCTGATTTTAAGGTGAGAAAGATGTCCGAAAAATAAATTGTTATATTTTGAAAAAATAATATGCAAGGCGTTGACACGCAAGAAATAATACTATATAATAATCTAAAATTGCGTATCAGAAAGTTTTCTCAACTATACATTTTGTGAGAGAAGGGGAAAAAATGGAGAATACAACCATTGTCAAAAAAGAGGATATTTTACAGTCCTTATGTCAGCTTGGCGTTACAAACGGAGATGTGTTGCTTGTGCATTCATCGCTTCGCAGCTTCGGCTATGTGGAGGGCGGTGTAAAAACTGTTGCCGAAGCACTGCTTTGTGCTGTGGGAGAAGATGGTACGCTTTGTGTCCCTACACTGGTTCAACAAGACTTTCAGAATGCATATAAAACATGGTATCTGGATAAACCTTCGGATGTGGGTGCGCTGACCGAATTTGTGCGTAAAATGCCTTCGGCACAACGCAGTAATCAGGCTACACATTCGCTTGCCGCAGTAGGAAAACAGGCAAAGGAGATTACAAAGGAACATACCGAATACGGAAGGCGTGAAGGCGTGTTCGGCGATACGCCGTTTTCGCATGCGTCTCCATGGCAAAAGTTGTACGATTTAAATGCAAAAGTATTGTTTATCGGCGTCGATCTTAGAAAACTTACACTCAAGCACTTGCTTGAATATATGATTGTAGAAGTTGCACTGCAGGCAGCGGGCGACAAAAAGGAAGTAACAAAAAGACTGAAAGTGTTTGAAAACCGTACTGCTGATGACCCAACGCTTGTATGGCCCTGGGTTGACGGTATGAGAATGGAAAGAATCGGACAGGCCGAAAATATAATTCGGTATACAGACTGCGGCGACGCACAGCTTATGATTTTTGGTGCAGCCGATTTAATGCATAGAACTATAAAGGATATAGCCAATAACCCCGAAGTATGGTTTCCCGAAAATATTGTGAATTGGTTATATGCAGCATTCGGGGATGCGGCCGCGCTTAAGCATGTGCTTTTACGGCTCATTCCATAAGATGCGCAAGTTTTGAGAAAAAAGTCTTTCCATAACTTTTCAACAAAACATATAAAATTGAGCTATTTAAAAATGAATTTGTAATCTTGGAACATATTGGATCATGAATGTAGAGAAAAGAGTAGAGAGGAATAAATATGAAAAATCCAATCAAACTGGGTATTGTAGGCGTAGGGCGAGCAGGAAGACATATGCACCTTAAGGAACTTTGCGGCAAAGAGGATAAATTTACTATTGCAGCAGTATGTGATACAGAACCTACACGTATGCACGAGGTAGCAAAAGAATACAATGCTAAAGCGTATATACGTATAGAAGAACTTGTTATGGATCCTGATGTGGAGATA
>JAQXGO010000038.1 GCA_029006755.1 Clostridia bacterium
TGTTCGCAGGGCGTATGATGCTTACGGCTGACACAAAGATTTTCGTTATTCCTAAACGCGACGCACAGGATCAAGAATACAAAATGATGGCTTATACTGAACTTCTGCACGATGAATACAGCGGCAGTAAGTATGCCGATATTTCTCTGTTTGATGTAGATAGCTATGGCGTGGTGGGTGCTATGGTTTGGGATTTTGGAAATCTTGCAAGCGGAGCCGAGTTGTATCCGATGAACACAGACACCCAAGCTATCATTCAATCGGTATCTACCGTTTACAACGAAGAAACAGGCGAAGCGCAATTAACCCTGCACATTTTTACAGCAAACCAAAAAGAATTGTCCATTCCGATCGAGAGTGATACGGAGGCATTTTTCAAGGCAGCACTGACGACGGAAACGAAGCTCACGAACCCGGGTTCTACTTCTCTTGTGATGGATCAAAAAATGAAGGCCGCAGATCTTAAGGCCGGTGATGTTATCCAATATTTCATGAGGGGCGATTCCCTTGAGGTTCTGAATGTTTTGTTCCGCGCTGAAACGCCGGGATATTGGGATAAGTATTGGGGGATTTTTACTAAGGAATGGCAACCGTATTACGGAAATGAAGAAAGAAGCCACGGCTCCCTTTATACAGGATTCGGCACAGTAAAACGAGTAGGACCGCAAACAATTGTTGCGGAAGTTCTGGATAAAAACGATCCGAGCAAGAAGTATACCCGAACCTATACTACATTTACAAATGCATCCAGTTCCATTTTATCATATGATATGAAAACACAAAAATTAAAGATGATTTTACCGGGAGATATTTTGCCCGGCGATAAGATTTTTGTTTCGACGCAATCTACAAATCCGCGTTTTATCATTTGCTATAAAAACATGGATTGATCCGGTGAAGTCTAAGAGACAGAATATGTGAGGAGAGAAAACATGGAACTAACGGAGTTAGAAAAAGACAAAGAATTTAAATTTTTCAAGCCATTTTCGTTGCCCCAGAATCCGACGCATCCGGATAGAACTGTTTCTATCTGCGATTTCGGAGCAGTGGAGAACTGTGATTGCACAAAGAGCATTCGAGCGGCGATAGATCATCTTGCCGAAAAGGGGGGTGGACGCGTAATTGTGCCTCGAGGGAACTGGAGTACGGGTGCTATTCATCTTAAAAGCAATATTCATTTGCATTTTGAAGAGGGAGCACACGTTTCTTTCAGCACAAATCCCGAGGATTATTTGCCCGTCGTGCTTTGTGTGTTTGAAGGTGTCCGTTGCTATAATTATTCGCCGTTTATCTACGGCATAAATCTTGAAAACGTATCCGTGACGGGAAAAGGGTATTTGGAAGGAAACGGCGAAGCGTGGTGGCCATGGAAAAAGCGACCGGCGGGATTACAGGAATTATATATGGCAGGTAGGGATGAGAAACCGCTGGAGGAACGCGTTTATGGGACAGAAGAGGCGGCAATTCGTTCTGCTTTTGTACAGTTTCTGCACTGCAAGAATGTGCTTTTAGAGGGCTTTACCCTACATAATTCACCGTTTTGGAATGTGGACCCGGTCTGGTGCGAGAATTTGATTGTGCGTGATATTACAATTGAAAGCCCATTTCATTCGCCGAACACGGATGGTATCAATATAGATGCCTGTAAAAACGTACTCGTGGAGGATTGTACCGTAGTAAGCGCAGGAGATGATTTGTTTTGCCTGAAGGCAGGAAGAAATGAGGATGCGCGCGCAGTAGGGATTCCTTGTGAAAATGTAGTGATTCGTCGTTGTAAGGCGTTAGGAGATTGCAACAGCGGTGGTATTGTCATCGGAAGCGAGATGTCGGCGGGTGTACGTAACATTTTGGCATATGACTGTGAATTTACAAACAATCAAAACGGCATTCGCATTAAATCCAAGGACGGTCGAGGCGGTATCATTGAGGATATTGAATGCAGAAACATTCATACGAAAAAGGCGTATCGTGGGATCAATCTGTCGTTTCGTTATGAGGATGTTCGTTCGTATGATGCGCCTAAGAAACCGGGCGCATATATGCCGATTTACCGGAGGATGTATTTTAAAGATATCTCATGTGATGATGCGGAATTCGGCATTGCTATTGATGGCGTTGTGGGTGGTCGTATGGAGGATATTTACATGGAAAATATATCGATGCGCGCCCAAAAATGCCTAACAGCCGATTCAGTGGAGGGGCTGTATTTTACCAATGTAAATTTAACGCAGATCGAAAGAGAGCAATAAAAGAATATTTTACGCAGAGAATAAAAGGTCGTGTGCAATACAATACGGCTAGCCATATGGCTGAAGAGATTTTTGGTTAAACTCTTATGACAGAATATTACTTTTTAATAGATTCTCCATCCAAAATGGTCTAACCATTCAAGAGAGAGCCTAAGGTTGCTGTATGGCAACCTTAACTCTTTCTTTGGAGAAATACAATATAATCAAGGAGGAACGAATATGACAAGTTTTTCACCGGATGCATGCCATACCTATATGTTCAAAAACAGGAAACCAATGCTCTCCTTTGACCCTTCCGTCGATTACAATGCATGGAAGATGCGGGTTAAGGAAAAATTCGAAGAGCTTCTGGGGGATGAACCGGAACGTGTAGATTTGCATACTGCTGTGGAATGGGAAGAAGAGAGGGATACATATATAGAACGTCGTATTGTATTTGATACGGAGCCCCAGGCGAGCGTACCTTGTCATTTGCTTTTACCGAAGAACGGAAAATCACCTCTCCCTGTGGTGATCTGCTTACAGGGACATTCCAGCGGTATGCATATTTCTCTGGGAAGGCCGAAGTTTGGAGGTGACGAGGATTTAATTTCGGGTGGCGACAGAGATTTTGCGCTGCAGATTGTTCGCGAAGGATATGCGGCACTGGTGCTCGAACAGCGCGGCTTCGGAGAACGAAAATGTGATGAAAAGATTTTAAAAGGATATACGACGTGCAGCCATCCTGCAATGGTGGCCTCTCTTTTAGGGAGAACCTTTATAAGAGAACGCGCATGGGATGTATCCCGCGCCATTGATATGCTGGAAACATTGCCTGAAATCGATAAAGAGCATATTGCATTGATGGGAAATTCCGGCGGCGGTACGGCAACTTACTACACGGCAGCGATAGATCCTCGTATAAAAGTGGCAATGCCCTCGTGTGCCGTTTGTGCGTTTGACCATTCTATCGGTATTATGCGGCATTGTGACTGCAATTATATTCCGCGTATGGCAAAGTATTTTGACATGGGCGAAGTTGCTTGCATGATTGCGCCGCGTCCGCTGATCGTGGTGGCGGGAGAAAAGGATCATGGCTTTTTGATTGAAGGGGTACGGAAAGTATACCGCGTAATTGAAGAAATTTATAAAAAAGAGGGTGCGCCAGATAACTGTAAGTTAATTGTAGGACCCGAAGGACACCGGTTTTATGCAGATCTTTCATGGGATACATTTCGAAAGTTTTTGATTGGGTAACATGTAGAAAAAGAGCAATGTGCTATGAAACATCTATTAATAAACAGAAAGGTGGTTAAAATGAAAATCTTATTTCAAGGGGATTCAATAACAGATTCCGGGCGTATAAGAGAAAAAGAGGATCACATGGGTGTGGGGTATCCGATGCTAATCAAGGCATCGTTGGGATTTGAAGCACCGGGGAAATACGAATTTTTCAATAAAGGGATAGGCGGCAACCGTGTTGTAGATGTTTATGCACGGATAAAAAGAGATTTTATAAACATAAGACCGGATATTATCTCCATATTAGTCGGTGTTAACGATGTTTGGCATGAATTTAAACCCTCGCCCAATGGGGTGGATGCTGAAAAGTTTTATAAAATATATGATATGCTCATTACGGAAATTAAAGAAGAGCTTCCCGACGTTAAAATGATGATTCTGGAGCCTTTCGTTTTGAAAGCGCACGGAACAGAAGAAAATTGGGATGTATTTAGACCGGAAGTGGAAAAACGTGCGGAAATGGCAAGGAAAATAGCCGAGAAACATAACATCCTGTTTGTGCCTTTGCAGAAAGGTTTTGATAAATTATCTGAAAAAACAGGCGCAAATTATTGGCTTGAGGATGGCGTGCATCCAACGCCGATGGGGCATGAATATATCAAAACCGAATGGATCAAGGCATTTAAAAAGCTTTGAGACAAAGGCAATGATGGATTGATTATTTGAATATACGCTTGAATAAAAAAGAGTTTGGCGTTTTTGGCAGAGTCGCATTCACAAGTCTTTATTTTGAATCAAATAGAGTCAGTGTATGATTTTATACACGTAACGTGAACAAGCACCTATGAAATCATATAATTTGTTTCTGAAAATTGAAAGTGTATAACACACAGCCTGATTATTTATTTAGAAGCAAACGATATAGCACGCAATGAGGCTGAAGCAAACCGATTAGAAAATCGCTTTGCTTCAGCCTCTCTTTTTGCTCAAAAATAGCAGATTTTTCATAAAAACAGGCGCAACAGAAAAGCGCCGTGCCTCTGTATTTTCATTCTTATTTAACACACATTTCTCCTCTTTAATGTAATCTGTATTTTTAAGAACCCGAAATGCACGCATAGCAATTTTTCACAAAAAACGGGCACTTTTTTCCATTGTGTTTTTGTGCTTCACATGATATAGTATAAATAGTATCAATATACAATATGTTTAGCTTTTGCAAATTGAATTTAGTGCAAAAAAACGAACAATTCTATTTAAGGAGGTTATGCAATGAGAACGAAAAGATGGTTAGGAATGTTAATGGTTTTCTTTATGTGCAGCAATATGTGGGTATCTGCAGCGGTAAAGAGAACAGAAGGGAATTATCAATTTACGTATTATGAGCCAAAGGAGCTGAACGGTACTCTCAGAACAAAGGCTGACGGCGGGCTTCTGCTTTGGCAACAATCCTCCGGTGATACCATTGATACACTTACGAGTGCAGAGGGAGATTTGCCTGCCAACACTACGTATGTCGGAACAACGGATGTTTCAAACGGTTCTAATATTTACATGACGCTGAAACCGGGTACGAAATATTATGTGTACGGGTGGTATAAAGGTTCCGGTGGTAATGTGCAGGTGGAAGGCGTCCAGCCTTATAGCAAGCTTATAAGCGCGAATGTTACCGAAGCGGACGGCACATGGAATTTCTTCTCCAATTCTTTTACAACATCCTCAGATCAAAGCTGGTATATTTTAAAATTAAGAGATACAAGCGCTGATGGGGCCTCTTACTATGCGAATATAGGCGTGGCAGAACATGTGACATCCTTGAAAACCTTCAATAAAGAGTCTGACTCACCCGTAACCGCATGCGGCGGAAAAGGTGTATATGGCGATACGGCGTATATGGCTTTGGGGGATGCGACATCGTGGAAGCGTTTGCAAGAGGGCTGGCCTTCTTATACACTAGGTGACGCCTACAGAGTCACGTACTTTACAAGAATGATGGATGCTACCAATACCCGCGGCATTTTAATTCGCTTGAATAATAGTGGTAACGGCATTAGTTCTACTTCCAAAATAGGGAATGGACATTGGGCAGAAAACGAAATAACCTGGATATCCGGTGTGGAAAGCACCAGCTGCAGAACAAGCTTCATGCTGAAGGGAGCTGCAGTGACCCAACCTCTGTATTTTAGCGGACTTTCAATCGTTCGGGACTATAGCGAGATTCGCCTTACAGATGCAGAAGGGTATGTGTTGGCAGACGGAACAATTGCACCGGGTACTGCCATGCATGCAAGATATCATTATGTGCCTGAGAATATAACGAGTGTAACGGCAGAAGATAACGTAACATTCATCATAGGATTGTATAAGACTGTTAATGGAAAAAAGATACTGCAGAGCGTACAGGCAAGCACACAGCCTATCAAAACAACGGATGAAAACGGAAACGCGATTATCAATGACTATACAACAACCGTTACTGCACCCGCAAGTTACGATGCAGGCGCAACCTACACAGTAGAATCTTTTGTTTGGGATTCCTTTGATACGATCGATGCAAAAACTACGGTTGATATTTTCACATTAAATAATATGTAGAAAATTAAGGAGTGTTTACATGAATATAAGAAAATTAGCAGCATGTCTGCTTGCGTTTGTATTGCTGTTGAACATACAGATTGCAGCACAAGCGGCGAATTACACGGTTGCAGATTTTAACGGAAGCTTTGTAGCCGAGGAAGACGGAACGGTGCAAGGCTGGAGGGATTCGGAAACAGCTGTATACGGCAATTCTACGGCATCAGATGCCCCATTGCCGGAAGGGACAAAGTATGTAATTGTTCCCGCGGATGCCAATCAATCCAGATATGTCCGCACAGAGAATTTAGCTTGTGAAGCAGGTAAGAAATACATAGTCAGCGGTTGGTATAAGGGGGAAGGTGCATTTATAGGAGCAGAAGGATATACAATGGACCATACCTGGCAAAGAGTTATGAATGACACAAACCTTGCCTCGACGACAACGTGGACTTATTTCGAAACGAGTTTTATAACAGAAGCAGATACTGCTACAATCGCGCTTTTGTTTCGTTCCAAACAAGGCATGCAAGCCTACTACGCTGCTTTAAAGCTGGAACGCCATTGGATTGATGCAGTAGAAAACTGGACCTTATCTTCCGGCGCTACTGTAGTCCAAACGGGCGGCTATGAGAATCAGCCTTATGTAGAATGCAGCGCAAATGCAACAGAGCTTTTGCGCACATGGCCGAAGATGGACCCGGGAAAAGTATATACACTTTCTTTTTATGTAAATGCCAGCGCAGCAGGAATCGGCCCGTTTGTTCGTACAACCTTTGGAACGAATCTGGAAAATACAGATGACAATTATTTTTGTGAATACATTGATTACAAAACAGATCATCGCATAGACCAAAAGGAAGTACAAAAGAGCGAAACGATAATCGATGGGAACTGTTCGTATCCAACATTCCCATCCGCTACGGAAGCAGATGTGGATCAATGGGTCAAACACGAATTTTATATCTATACACCTGCCAATGCGCATTTGACTCAGGTAACTCTTTCTATCGGCACATGGACATTACCTGCACAAGGGACAATGAAGATAAGCAATGTTTCTTTGCGCGAAGCACAAACCTCTGTGATGCTGACAGATATAAACGGTACAGCGCTTGGGAACACCTTGACGGCAGGGGAAACAATCCATGTTAACTGCACATATGTAGCGGATGCAGCGTATATAGAGGACAATCTGCGTGCGGTTGCCGCAATTTATCGAGTTGACGGCAATCAGAAACAAGCGGTATCCTTTGGCACGATTACCGGTATGGGTTCAAGGGCAATCAATAGCCAATCAAACGCAGAAAAATTGATCAATAAGCTATTTATGCCTGCAACGTTTGATATTGCACTTCCGGTACCTTCTATCGAAGCCGGGGATTATGAAATTTATGTCACAATATGGGAAGAAGGAAGCGCACTAAAGCCTGTTATGAAAAAATTTGTTTATCATGCAGTTTGTGCGGAATAAGGGATAACAAAGTGATCCATATATATAAGGAGTTTTGATATTGAAAAAGGTATTATCTTTATTTTTAGTCATTTTTATGCTATTGGCACTATCATTGCCGATTTCGGCGGCAGCAGGTGAAAATCTGCTCTATAATCCGGATATGGAGGAAGTGGATGACGGCATCATTTCCGGATGGAATCTTGGTGGCGGCGATGCAAAGACCAATCGAGCAACATCCACAAAAATCAAACACGGCGGACAAACTGCCATGCAGCTTATGGATACAGAAGAAAAATATCTGTACCTGACACAGACCATCAAGGTAGTCGGCGGTGAAACCTATAAAGTTGGCGGGTTTATAAACCCTTTTGATTTAGGCGGTGGGCATGTTGCCATTAAGGTAGAACTGTACGGCGAAGATGATCAGGGACAGAAGGTTTATTTGGACAAAGCGGAAACGAACTACACTACACTGTCAAAAGGGAAATGGCAGGAGATAGGATTTGAGGTGCAAACAGACGTTGAAACCACCGAAGTCAATGTAATGTTTCGTATGAATAAGGGCAAAGTGGTTTATTTTGATGATTTGTATTTTATCGGCAAAAAGCCTGAAAAGCCCGAACCAAAGCCCAATCCCCTATATAAGGAAATGCCTGCAGGAAGTCAGGAGCTTATCCAGAACGCAAGCTTTGAAGAAGTAGAGGATGCGACAGGCACGGTGAAAAATTGGGAAGCCATCGGCGGCTGGGAAAATGAAAAAAAGTATGTTGAGGTAACAAGTGACAGTCCCATGGAAGGGAACAAGGCAGTGCACATTCAGACGAATACGAACAATAACCCATGGGCAAGGCAGCTTGTATATCACGAATTTAAAAAAGGTGAAACCTATCAGTGCAGTGCGTGGGTACGCATTCATACAGGTATATTTGTGCTCAAGCTGGAGTGGCATGATAAGGAGGATAAATATATCGGCGGCTACTCAACAGATCAATACGCTTCCGTTACAGGAGAACAATGGGTACAGTATGTTTATAATTTAACGATACCGGAGGATTGCTCTCGTATCAGCTTTTATGTCCGTGGATTTGGTGCTGCAAACTTAGAGGTTGATTGTGTCAGCTTCTATAAAGTAAGCGATTCGCCAATGCTGTCACTTACTACGGATGAAGTGTTCTATTACACAGAGGAAGCGAATGGAATTGCAAAGGGAACAGCGGTAACGGAAGTGTTTACAGATCGCTATCCGGAGCTGAAAGATGCGAAACTGGATATGCAGCTTTTAGATGGAGAAACTGTTTTATATGAAGAAAAGGGCCTTACACAAACTGACGCGAAGGTAAGCTTTGCATACAAGCTTTCTCTCCTCAAAGAAGAAAAGCATGCTTATACCGTGAAGGCAAGTATTCGCAATCAGGACGGAACTTTATTAGGGGAGCTGTCACGTCCGATTTATAAATATCCCAGACCGGAAATATTGGATGAAAAAGGGCATTTTATCATTGACGGCGAACAGTTTATCCCTCAATTGTATTACCACGTAAGACCTGAGCAGTATCCGCTTGTCAAAGCAATCGGCGGGAATTGCGTGCAGTCCAATGCAGAAAACTTAAGCGGCATTAAGAATTGCCTGGATAAGGCACAGGAACATGGGTTGAAGGTTATGGCGGCTTTATACAAGGGGATGAAGCCGGCAGGGCATCCTGATAATGTTGCCAATACAAAAGAAGTCATTCGTGGTATAAAGGATCATCCTGCACTTCTTGGGTATATGGTTATGGATGAACCCGGACAGCATTTCCCCGGACAATATCCAATGTTTGAAGATTCATATAAATTGATTCGTGATTTAGATCCGAAGCATGTGGTTTATATTTGCGAGGATACAAAAGAGAATTATGCCGAATTTCAAAAGTACGTGGATATTTTATCCATTGATCCGTATCCCAGTACGTACAGCGACGCTTATGTAACGTTGGTTGGTGAACGTAATTTGGCGGCTACCGAAGCCACAGCATATAAAAAGCCCGTTATATCCATTAACCAGCTTCACAAGTATAACGAATACATGCCGACAGAGGCTCATGTCCGTAACATGATGTATCAGGCTTTATTTGGGGGAGCTTCTGCGCTTGGGCACTTCCCGTTTTATGACGTTGCCGATGGGAAAGATTTGGATAAAACGGAATTATATGCATCGATGCAAAAGCTTTTTGAGAACGGAGAACTGCAAATAGCAAAGGATATTTTCATTCACAGAGCCTATCCCGTGTTCTTTGAAAAGAGAACACTTGACGCGTGGGAGGGCGCTTATGTAATGGATGGGTCACTGTATGTCATAGTCGTTTCCAATCTGCGTGAAGATAAAGCGTTAAGTATTCCCCTTGTCAGCGACGGTGGCGCTGTAAAGGTAGGGGAATATACCGCAGAGCTTTTATACGGAGAAGGTACTATCGTAAACGGGGACGGTGTACTCAATTGCACCTTACCTGCGCAAGACGCCTTGATTTACAAGGTGACACCGAAAAACAGTATAGATTTTTCGCAGATCAACAAAACAGCCTATCGTGATACAATCTATACGCCATGGGCGGCAGAGGCCATTCGTGCATTGGAAAGCAAAGATATCGTCAATCACAAAACTGCAATTTCCTTTGCGCCGCAAACGAACATTACAAGAGCAGACTTTGCCTATTTCCTTGTCAGAACATTAGATCTGACAGCAGATGCAACGGATACCTTTGCAGATGTAGATCCTGATGCATATTATGCAAAAGAGCTTGCAATAGGGAAAGCGACAGGCATTTTAAAGGGGATAGGAGAGAACAGATATAACCCTGAGGCAGAAATATCCAGACAGGATCTCATGACCATTATCGCAAGAGGACTTGCGCTTTCCGGTGCAAACACGGATTTGACAGCATTTTCTGATTATGCGCAAATAGCAGACTATGCGATAGAGGGTGTTCGTGCCATGGTGCAAAGCGGACTTGTAAAAGGGAATGCGGACGGCACTTTAAATCCGCTTGGAAATGCAACGCGTGCGGAAGCTGCAGTCATAATGCAAAGAATTTTGCAGAGATAAAGCAGAAGGTAGAGGGCGCAAATACAATTATGAATTTGCGTCCCTTTATTTTAGAAAGGATTTTCGGCATGAAACGAGTAATCGCTATTTTTTTAACCCTTTTTATACTGCTTTCCCTATCTTTTTGTGTGGAAACAGCAGCGACAACCGACGCCATCATTGTAAATCCATCTTTTAGTGCAAGCGGCGGATGGGTATACAAAAACGGCGCGTCTTTGCGTACGGATATGGGCAGAAACGACCTATACAGCGCGCAAATTTACAGCACGGACGCTCAACCCTATGTGCAAACGTATACAAGTATGGTTACGGCAGAAACAACTTATACCCTATCTTTTTACATTTACGGAGAAACCGTCACAAGCCAATTAGAATGTAAAATCGAATATTCCAATCAGCCTGTATATACACCTACAACAAGATGGGTTGAACTATCCAAAAGTGTCGGAGCGTGGAAAAGGTACACGCTGTCCTTCAAAACGCCTGATGAATTCAGCGGCATATTTATTTTGTGGCGTACAAAGGCGGGGGATAAGGTTTATTTAGATGATGTCAGCCTTGCCCCAATCGGAAGCGCCCTTGTAAAAAACGGCGACTTTGAAAATGAGGTGCAGGAATGGATTGCACGGGAAGGGCTTTCTGCTGTAAAAGGCGTGGCAAATAACGAAACCCAGGTTGCAAAGCTGGTGAGAAATCCAGGCAGTACACAAAGTGTGGACCTGCAGCAAAATTCTATTGCCGTTTCTCCCCAAACCGCATATACCCTTTCTTTTTGGGCGTATGCCGAGCATGTAACCGATACAAGCATTTTAGGATATAAAATAGAATTTAGCGGAACCACCGGAAAGCAGGAAAGTGGTCTTTCCATAGCAGATCCCCAAAAATGGACGCAATACAAAGTATATGTTACGACGCCGGAGAATTGCACCTCCATCAATCTTTTGCTCCGGTTACAAAGTGCCGGCACGTTGTATTTTGATGATGTTGTAATGGTGCCGACGAATCATCCCAATGTTGTCAACGGAGATTTTTCGGCGGCAGGCGGGAATGGTTGGATTCGCAGAGAAAATGTTACTTTTGGAGATACTTTGGGAAAAGACAACACGGGCGGCGCAAAAATAGTGTCCACTGCAGATAATTATTTACAGCAAAACGGCATTATGGTTGAAGGCGGCGCGACTTACAAATTGTCCTTTGACGGTTTTGTAGAGCAGCTTGGAGATGAAAGCATCCTCAGTGACCCCTCTGCCGGTCAAGAAAAAAAAGATCTTGTGGGGCTGCATGTTTTAGGCTACAAAATGGAATATATAGATGTGCATACGAAAAACTTAGGCAAAGACGACTATGGAAAACTGGACGGACGTGCCTATCGAAATCTTTGGCATACATACGAAACGACTTTTACGCCGCCTGAGGGAGCAACACGGATGAATCTACTTTTGCGTCTTTACGGGGCAGGGGTTGTTCGTGTTGATAACGTAACAATTACAAAAATAAAAGAACAGGCACTTTTATCCATTCAAGAGTATGACGGATTGATTTATGCGGACGAGGCAAAAAGCACGGTGGAAGCATGTGTGTATGCAACTCCATTTTATTTGCCGAGTGCAAATGCCTATGCCGTTGTTTCTGTCAAAAACGAAGCAGGTATCACGCAATATACCAGCGATCGTATTCGTTTTACGAACGGCAGCTGTGCACATACCTTCGATACAACGTCGTTTCCCCAAGAGCAGGGATACACGCTTTTCGTAACACTTACCGACGGTATGTATTCTTACACGGCTGCAAAAGAAATGTATAAGACAAGACGGCCGGGCATGCTTTCCGAAAGCGGAAAGATTATAGAGGATGAGAAAAGGGTGCATCCTTTTCTTGCCTATCATGTCAACTATAATGAGCTGTCGCGGGTAGGGGAGCTTGGGGTGAATGTGGTGCAATGTCCGTACACATCCTCAATAGAAGGTATTTCTGCTTACTTAAATCAAGCGGCATTATATAACATTTATGTTTTAGTTCCGCTTTATAAAAACATGGCGATGGCAGGCGATGAGATGAATGCGGAGAATACAAAAACCATAGCCGCTTATTTTAAAAACAGAGCAGAATATCCCGCCCTGCTTGGCTATATCATGATCGATGAACCTTATGCAAAGTTTCATGCGCCCGAGCAGACACTTTTGAAGGGCTATCGCATGATTCGTGAAGCAGGGGACACAGAACATGTTATTACGTTGGTGAATGATAAAAGCCTTCGCAATGCGGATGCTGCAAGATATGTGGACGTTTTAATGATTGATCCGTATGTTTACGCAGCGGAAGCAGCCACGACAACACTGGTTGCACAAAGAACTGCAGAAGCGGTAAAAGCACAAAACAAGCCTGTATGGGTATTGATTCAAACATCCGAATTAAGCGGATATCTTCCGCAAAAGGCGGATGTACGATCTATGTTTTATCAGGCGCTGGAAAGCGGCGCATGTGGCGTAGGCTACTATTCCATTTATGATTACCGCTATGTAAACGGAAAAAAGGTATCTATGGCATCGAATAGTGAAAGTGCGTACTGGAACAGCCTTGCAGGGATGAAGAATGAGCTTTTGGGCGCGTATGATCATTTTTGCACTGGAACGAAAATCAGTGAGGAAACAGTGGACGGCGTACGCATAGTAAAACGAAAGAATGAGAACGGAACGTATATTGTTTTCATGAACACAGATAAAGCCGAGAAACAAGCGAGCACAGATCATGTTCTTTATGCAGAACAAATTTCCGCACAAAATAGCGGCACCCCTTATTCTGTCAGCGAAAAAAAGCTAAACGTGTCATTGGCAGGGGCAGATGTGCAGATATACAAAACATACGATTTTTGTGTAATGCAAGAGGAAAAGCTTTTAACCAAAAATGAACCCGGCAGGGTAACGGTGAAAAGTGACATAAGCGGCCGTTTTTACATGGTAGGATATCAAGTCGACGAAGACGGCACAAAGGAGCTTATCTATATGCAATGTTCGGATGCAGGGCAATCCATATGGGAAACTGCAATTCCGGAAAACAACGCTGCAGATCGTGTGAAGTTTTTTGTTTGGAATGCTATGGCACCTGCACATAACGCCATCACCGTATGGAAGGATTAGAGTATGGAAGCAATATGGAAAACTGTACTTTCCGCGCGACATTTATAAACTGGATACAACAGAGCTTTGAAAATAGAAGGAGAGAAGGACATGAAGTTAGAGATCAGAAAAGATGGCCTATATTTAGATGGAAAAGAGTTTTATCTGGCATCCGGCGATATGCACTATTTTCGCATAATGCCAAACGGATGGAAACGCAGATTAGAGCTTATGAAAAATTTCGGTTGTACGGCAGTACAAACCTATGTTCCATGGAATATGCATGAGCCAAAGAAGGGACAGTTCGATTTTGAGGGGCATCTTGATATAGGCAGATTTTGCAGAACCTGTCAGGAGGTTGGACTAAAAGTCCTTCTCCGTGCGACGCCTTACATTACCTCGGAATGGGATTTGGGCGGTATTCCTGCGTGGGTAGTGAAAAATCCCGAAACGGAAATCCGTTGTGCCGATCCTTATTATTTGGAGTGTATTCATGATTACTACAAAAGATTGACAAAGGAATTTGTTCCGTATCTTTCCACAAACGGCGGGCCTATTATTGCCGTTGCGCTGGAAAACGAATACGGCTCATTTGGTGCTGACAAGGAATATTTAGCTTTTTTAAGAGATGCATTACGGGAAAACGCAGTTGACGTTCCCATTTACGCAACCGACGGGGCAAGTATTGCGTGTTTGGAAGGCGGCGCCTTGGACGGCGTTTGGTCATGCGTGAATTGCGGAGTCACCGATTCCAAAGAGGCGGTTTGTACACTTCGAAAATTTCAACCCGATCAACCGGTCATGATAGGCGAGTTTTGGACCGGCAGGCATATTGTTTGGGGCGGTGAATATTCGGGCAGGGATTTGCCTCCGTTGATAGAAGGCTATAAAACTGCACTCGAAACAGGCGCTTATGTCAATTTTTATATGTTTTGCGGCGGTACGAATTTTGGATTCTATAACGGTATGCATTACGGTCTTCCATACCATGCAGACCGCAGTGAGCCCTTCCGCTTTTTTTCCTATGCAACAAGCTATGATACGGACGCACTGATCGATGAGTGCGGGAATCCAAGACAGAAGTTTTATGCATTGCGTAAGGTGTTAGATGCGTATCTTGGCAAGCCCGTAAGAGAAGCAAATGATATTGCCCCTGTTCCGACGCAGGCGCCGGGTGAAGTGAAATTAGAGCGTGTTGCCAACCTTTTGGAATGTGCTGACAGTCTTGCAGAAAATACTTTGACAAGAAAAAACGTAATTTCCATGGAAAGTGCCGGACAGGAGCTTGGCTACATCTTGTATTCGGCAAAGGTGCCAGGCAGTAAGACAGGCTTTAAAGGCAGAATATATCTTGATGGCTTAAAAGATCTGGCACTGATATATATTAACGGCAAATATGTAGGCAACTACCTTCGCAAAGAAAGCGAAATAGAGGAAAACGGTCTTTGTATTGATGTACCCCAAGAGGAGTTTCAAATAGATATTTTAGTTGAAAATATGGGCAGAATTGATGCAGGAAAATTCTGGAGAGAACGGAAAGGGATCAACGGCGGCGTTCGAATTGACGGCAGGCACATCCATGATTGGACAATTCGTACCCTGCCGATGAAGGATATTTCTTCCGTTGGCAACACAAAAGTTGAAACGTGTGAAGGACCCGGCTTCTATAAAGGAAGCTTTCAGGCTAAGCCGGGCATAGATACTTTTGTACATACAAACGGAATGACAAAGGGTGCGATTTGGGTGAATGGATTTCATATAGGCAGATACTGGGATTTAGGGCCGAATCAGACAACCCTTATCCCCGGTGACGTTTTGAAAGAAGAAAATGAAATTGTTTTCTTTGAAATGTTTTGTGGCAGTAACCGTGTGGAGCTGGTGGACCGGGCAGTGTATGCATACGATGAAAATCATCCATTCAGAAAGAGAGTCAATCGGATGTACTAATTGCCTTTGTAAAGCGCAAAAAGGAGTATAGGAAATGAATATATATCCAAAACCAGGGAACATCATCATAAAAAACGGAAGTTTTGTATGCAAAAATGGCGTTCGTATCGCCGAAAATAAAGCTGCACCTGCGGCGGCTAGGTTATTACAAAAACGCTTGGGCTTATTTTGCAATCTCACCGCTTCTATCCATCAAAATGGGGACATTCGCTTTGAAAAAATTGCAGGGGAAGGGGAAGCCTATCAAATTGAGGTAAAACAAAATGAAATTATTATTTCTGCCGCTGACGCTGCAGGCATGTGTCACGGTGCAGAAACGCTGGCACAGTTATTTGCAAAAAAACAAGAAATCCCTTGCATGATCCTTACGGATGCACCCTACAAACAGTATCGCGGTGTCCATCTGTATATGCCGGGAGCTGCTTATATAGAGGAATGTAAGCGCCTTTTGGATGTATTGAGCTTTTTGAAGTTTAATACGGTTATATTGGAAGTCGGGGGGACAATGGAGCTTGAAAAGCACCCCGAGGTGAATCGGGCTTGGGTGAATTTCTGCAAAATTGCTGTAGAAAAATTCCCCGGCGGCCCGCAGAATTTACAGTGGTCGGAGCGTTACTGGAAGGACAGCACCCACTACGAAAATGCCAGAGGTGAAATCTTAACCAAGGCACAGGTTCGCGATTTGGTGCAATATGCAAAAGCGTTGGAGCTTAAGGTAATTCCGGAAATTCAGGCACTCAGCCATTGCTATTATTTAACGATGGCACACCCCGAGATTGCAGAGGACAGGAATGATTTTTTCCCGGACACATATTGTCCGCTCAACGAGAACAGCTACAAGCTTTATTTTGATGTTGCTACTGAAATTATTGAGGTATTTGAGCCTGAAATTGTGTCCATAGGACATGACGAGATTCGTATTATGGGCGAATGCCCAAGGTGCAGAGAAAAAACAGGTGCAGAGCTTTTGAGCTATGAGATTAACAAACTGCATGCATTCTATAAAGAAAAGAATATCCGCATTATGATGTGGTGCGAAAAGCTTTTGCCGCCAATGGAAGTAAACGGAAATACATGGGGCGGCGGCGAGGACAGCCATGTGGATGAATGGGGAAGGGAATGGAAGCTTCCCTCCATGTATGAGGCAATCCATATGCTGCCTAAGGATATCATTATGCTGGATTGGTACCATGGGCGTGATGCGCATACAAGCAAGTATTTCAATGAGCAGGGTTTTGCAGTTATGTATGGGAATTTCAGTGGCCTTACTTTCTTGGATTGGGACAGCCGTTCTTCTGCTATGATGGGCGGTGAAATATCCACATGGTGCACGCCGGATGAATTTACTTTGGGGAGAAACGGCGTACTGTTTGATTTGATTTTTACGGCGAATATGATGTGGAGATCCGATTATGCCGACGACAAATATGAAGGCATACGAGCGGAAGCCATGGCAATGGTGGAGCCTGTACGTGCCCTGATGCGCGGTAAAAATGCACCCGATGGAGATGTGGAGCTTTTGTATAGGCCGAAAGACGGGCAATATGCAATACAGGCAAAAAAAGCAAAAACGTATGGGAAAAATGCTGCGTTGCTCCTTTCAAAATCAGGAGATTTATGCGGCACAGAAGCGGATACAGCGCATATTCTGATACGCAATTCATTTTATGCCAAAAGTCTGCTCTTGTGTGAAGGCTTTAAAAAAGCAGAAGATTTTTTCATGAGTTACAGCTTTATCAATACGCCCTACTGGGAAGCATCGCCGTCCTCCCGTGTGGACTATTTGTGTGTAAATATGCCACGATGGAGTGGAGCAACGCACGAAATTTTATACGAGGACAATACAGTGGAGCTGATCAATGCAGTTTACGGCATTACAGCGGCAGATGTACATATGGTCAATACGCGGGAGCGCTTGTTATCCGATGATCAGGTTGCGGAAATGGATGCTATGGGAGAAGGCGGCAAGGCAGAAAAAATTGCGTTGCCCCAGTATAAATATGATGACGATTGGATCAATTCCGTTGCTTATTTTTCTGATGCAATTATATCGGATGCGGCAACGGCATACGTTTATGAGTGGGAGAATCCGCATCCCGATAAAAAAATCACTGCAATAAAGGTTGTCAGCACAACGCATGACATCGATCAAAGCGCAATTGTTTTTGCAATCGGATACAAAAAGTGAACGCATGATACAGAAGCGGCATGATAAGAAAAAAGTATACAAACAGAAAATTTCCTTTGCGGCCTAATGCATTACAGAAGTATAATGGTTGACAAAATAGTTTTTTCGTGTTAGATTTAACATAATGGGAATGAAATGAGGGAAAACGATGCTTGTTGAAAATGTAGGTCGAAACAAAGCCTGTCCGAAAGTGGATGATTTGGGGTTTTCGTCTGATGAGTTTTTGACGATTTCGGTTTGTGGGTATTATCATGTATCGGAAGTTAATAACCGGTCTGAGCGCGTAAACGGACGCAAAGATTACAATTTGCTGTATGTGATGCAGGGCAGAATATTGATTGCAACAGAAAACGGGGAAGAATGGGTGCCGGAGGGGAATGTTGTTCTTTACCGTCCGGGAGAATATCAAAAATATCTTTATTTTGCTGAGGATGAGCCGGCGATATATTGGATGCATTTTTCCGGGTATGGCGTAAGTGCAATATTAAAAAACATGGGGTTTGCAGAAGGACACGTTTTCTATACAGGAAAATCTGACAGTATATGTTCAATTATGCGGCAGTTAATAGGTGAATTACAGGTCAGCCGTGAAAATTGTGAAATGTATTGCCGCGGGTACTTTTTGCAACTGATTGCGCTTATATCGGAGCGCATACACAGTCAAAATGAAGAGATTTCTGCAGTCCGCTACAAGGAACTTCGAACAGTCGTTGAGCATATCAACCACAGATACTATGATGATACGGATATCGAAGAGTATGCCCATATGTGTCATATGAGCAAATATCATTTTATTCGGATTTTTAAAGAGTATGTAGGAATGACGCCGCATAAATATAAATCAAAAATCCGCATGGACAGGGCTAAAAATTTATTAAAAAACACATCCATGTCCATTCATGAAGTTGGCGAAATGGTTGGATTTACCGATACCGCACAATTTTCCAAACAGTTTAAAATCTATACCGGGAAAACGCCAAACAGCTTTAGAAATGAGGCAGGGAATTAAAATCCGGTGTTTGCATGCAAAAAGCGAGGAGCCGTAGCAAAATGATGATTACAAATCTTTTTGCTACGGCTCCTTTTGGGGCTGGAGAAAAACAGTGCATCATCGCAAGGGAAAGCATTTTTAATAGGCTGTCATCCGTTGGAAATACGCCTTTGTTTTTTGTCACCTTACGAAGCTGACGGTTAAAGCCTTCTATGGCATTTGTGGTGTAAATCAATGTTCGGATCTTATATATCATCTTGAAGGCCTTGTATAGACTTCACACAAAATGGGGGGATATTCTATGATTCCAGCTCCAATTTACGGCTTTTGCTTCTCTAATCGAACCGCTTGCGGTCTTTCAAAATTCGTTCGTTTTTTATTATTCAGGTTTGGTTTCAAGCTGCAAAGGATAATCCCCTAACTTGTTCACCTTAAATCCGTTCGCTTTATATTCCTCGTAATTGAAAGCTTCCAGCTCATCAATCGCTAATTTATGGAATTCATAGAAATTCTTCCACCATTCATATCCTGTGCCTAAATCTGCATGCAGATATGCATCAACGATATCGCAAGCCATGGCAGGCGCTACATAGAAAGCACCCATAGCAAGTACGTTTTCACCGTTACCGGTGATTGCACGGAGTGCTGCAGGCACACTTTCCACAACACCTGCGTGCACGTGCGGACATTTGCTTGCTGCAATATGTATACCCATACCTGTACCGCAGAAAAGGAGTGCTCTTTCGTACTCACCCTCTGCAATCATAGCGCCAACTCTCAAGCCTACTCTGTGGAACATTAAATCTGTATCATCGGGGTCAGAATCTACCTGTACGCCCATATCTTTAATTTTCCAGCCTTTTTTGCGCAAATGCTCGCAAACGGCTTCTTTTAAAGGAAACCCCGCAAAGTCTGCGCCGACAACAATTTCTTTGTCTTTTATCATTTTCATAGCCAATGCATCTCCTTCTCTACTCTTTTTTATGAATATCATACCGCAATACGGAAAAGACGATTATAATAAAGGAGAGGATTTCCCTTGCAATGAAAACTTAGACAAGAAATACAGAATAACTTTCTGCCGGATACCTGCATGGATCATTGCTTGCTTTCACCAAAGCTTCAAAAAAACCGCTGTACCGCCATGCAACGACGCCTTCAAAAGCATTTCATGTTAAGAGGAATTCAATCTTAAAGGGATAAGAAAAAAATTGCTGAAACCTTTCATAAAGTCCGTTATTGCATGGCATGTCAAGCGGTTTTCCTGCACGATAGATACTCTCCGTTGAAAATATTATAACGCATAGAAGCAGGCACTACAAGGCCTTAAGCGGAACACACAAATACAATTAAAAAAGAATAAAGATTTTTAAAAGAACAGAACCATGTGTTCTTTTAATTGGATTGTGTAAGAAAAAAAGGATGGAAATCAAACCTTCCTTGATAGGATGGGAGCGATTTATAAGGCATTAGAACGAACGCTTGCATACTCCCGCAGAGGCATGACCATGTCTGGCTTCGACATACTTTTATCCTACGCTGCAAGGATGCGGTTGCCAAGTTTTTTCAGTTCGAACGAAAAAATTTTCACTTTCACAAGCTATCAGCAGCGCGCCGCCTTCCAGTATCTGTTTCCCTTCTCTATAGCGAATATTTTTATAGTAGAAGTTTCAAAACCATCCTTTGAAAATGCCGAAAAAACAAATTGCCTCAACAAAGCCACTATATGGATTCGAATTCCATTTGCGCTTCGCAAAACTTGCCCAAATCGCAGATAGGAGAAAAGAAAAGGTGGTTGCCTGAACAACCACCCAATTCAACATCATAGTTTTTTCACTTATTTGCTCATTATTTCCGATATAGCGTCCATGATTTTATCATGACAACCGCCGCATCCGGTTGAGCAATGTGTAATCTCCTGAACAGACTGGAATAACTTTGCAATGTCATCAAAGTGTTTTTCTCTGCGCAGAGCCGCCTCAACATCTGCATAGGTCACCTGTTTACAGTTGCAAATCGTATAGTTTTTCATTAGCCGAAGTATCTCTTTAAAAGTCCTTCAAATGCCTTGCCGTGTCTTGCCTCGTCACGCGCCATTTCATGCACAGTATCATGTACGGCATCCAGACCAAGTTCCTTTGCGAGGCGAGCTAAATCCATCTTACCGGCGGTAGCACCGTTTTCAGCGGCAACGCGAAGTTCAAGGTTCTTCTTCGTAGAATCCGTTACGACCTCACCGAGAAGTTCGGCAAATTTTGCAGCATGTTCTGCCTCCTCATAAGCAGCCTTTTCCCAATACAGACCGATTTCCGGATAACCTTCCCGATGTGCAACTCTGGCCATGGCAAGATACATGCCAACTTCTGAGCATTCACCGGTAAAGTTCATGCGCAAGCCTTCAACGATTTCTGCAGGAGCATCCTTAGCAATGCCAACAACATGCTCAGCTGCCCAGGAAAGGCCTTCTGCCTGTTCATTAAACTTTGCTTTCGGTGCACGGCATTGCGGGCAAAAGTCCGGTGCCTCATTTCCTTCGTGTACATAACCACAAATACTGCATACAAATTTTTTCATGTTCAAATCCTCCTTAAATAATTTATTTATTATTACCCATACATGACGGGCATTTGCCATGAAACAGCAGAGTATGTTTCTCCACCAAACAGCCTGATTCCGAAGCGGCGGCATCCAGCGCGGACGCATAAGGCACGGACAAATCCAAAACATGGCCGCAGACATTACAAGCCAAATGGTAATGGTGATCCGTACAACCATCAAACCGTTCTGCATTCTGCCCAACCTGCAGTTTTAAGATCGTACCGTCGGCAGAAAGCTTTGCAAGATTGCGATAGACGGTACCCAAACTGATGTTTGGCATTTTCTCTCGCATTCTTTGAAAAATCCAGTCGGCATCCGGATGACAGGTGGTGTTTCGAAGCACCTCTAAAAGAAGCTCACGCTGGCGACTTCGCTTTTTCATATCTGCCCCTCCTAAACGATAATGATAATCGTTACTATTATTATAATAGATAACGCGCACTATGTCAAGTGTTTTTTGAAAAAAATATCTTTTTTTGACTTATGAGGAAATTTGTGCTATACTACAGCTATAAGAAAGTATGGAAAAATCTGTGCAGCGCATGTGCACAGAAGAAAGGACAGGTGCGCGATATGCAGCCACTTGCGGATAAAATCCGCCCTACAACACTGCACGATATTGTAGGACAGACGCATTTGCTGGGAGAGGGCAAAGTGCTTCGGAATCTTTTGGATAACGGACGGATTCCGAATATGATTTTTTACGGCCCATCCGGCACAGGGAAAACAACGGTTGCCAATATTGCGGCGGCAAGAGCCGGCAAAAAGCTCTATAAGCTGAACGCAACCCATGCTTCGGTTGCCGATATTAAAGCCATCGTACAAGATATTGGAGGCTTTTCCGGTATGGGCGGCGTGCTGCTTTATTTGGATGAGATTCAAAACTTTAACAAAAAACAGCAGCAGTCCCTTTTATCCTTTATGGAGGACGGTCGCATAACCTTAATTGCAAGTACAACGGAAAATCCGTATTTCTATATTTATAATGCGATTTTATCCCGTTCCACTGTCTTTGAATTTCGGCAGGTGGAGCCGAAGGATGTGCTTACCGCTTTGCATCGTGCAGAGAAGGCGTTGCAGGCAGAAGGGCTAATGGTTGCGCTTGCACCGGATGCAGCACAGTATTTGGCGGAAAATGCCGGCGGTGATGTGCGGCAGGCGATTAATGCGCTCGAGGTGGCCGCATGCAGTACCGTGCCGGATAAAAAAGGGAAAACGGTGGTTGCCCTCCAAACTGTGCAGGATTGCTTGGGCCGCCGTGCGATCCGGTATGACCGGGACGGGGACAGCCATTATGATATTTTAAGTGCTTTTCAAAAATCCATTCGGGGCACCGACCCGGATGCGGCGGTGCACTATCTGGCACGGCTTGTGGAGGCAGGGGATTTGCCCAGCATTTGCCGTCGCCTGCTGGTGATTGCGGCGGAGGACATCGGCCTTGCCTATCCGCAGGCAATCGCCATTACCAAGGCTTGTGTGGACAGCGCATTGCAATTGGGGTTCCCCGAAGCACGGATTCCCTTGGCAGAGGCTGTGCTTTTACTGGCCACCGCACCGAAAACCAATTCGGCAATTTGCGCGATTGATGCGGCTTTGGCGGATGTGCAGAGTGGGTATACCGGAGAAATTCCGGCGCATCTGCGGGATGCGCATTACAGCGGCGCAGAAAAGCTGGGGCGAGGCAAAACGTATCAATATCCGCATGCCTTCCCGAATCATTATGTAAAACAGCAATATTTACCGGATGCCATTCGGGATAAGGTGTATTATACCCCGGGAGAAAATAAATTTGAAGCGGCCGTGCGGGAACGCATGGAAAAGTTAAAGGAGAAGAGTTAATGCAAACAATACAGCGGCTTATACAGGAAATCGGCATTGGCGCGGCAATCTTTTTGGTAGTAAGTATTCTGTTTTTATGGATTCCAAAGCTGCGGCTCGTCGGCAGAATTCTTTTTTCGATATGGATTGGCGCAATTATGGTGGCGGTAACAGCCGGCGCGGCAGCTTGGCTGACGCTGGCCGGCCTTACCACCGCGCTTCTTGTGCTTTTGTTCGTTTTTTTTACCTTTGTGACGGCAACTCTGCTGGCGCTTCTCTGGGGCATTTGGAAAACAAAGCCCGTCGGCACAGTGCTGACCATGGGGCTTGTTATCAGCGCAGTTTTGACCGCTGTCTTTTCTTTCCTGCGTTAGGAAGTTCCCTTTCGTATATTATAGGCCGCACCGATAAAGGCCCAGTTTTGCCGGAAGGCACGCATGATGGTCCAGTATCCGGTACCACGGAGCGAAAACTCATCCAATAGGTCGTATTTTGCTGTGATACTGCGAATGTCTTCAAACCAGACGACATGTTTTTTGCCGGCGTTATCCCAATAGTTGAAGAACGGGGAGGCGGCAACGGTATCAAATTGAATTTCCGCACCATAGCGGGCGGCAAGCTGCAGGGCGGTTGTGTTGCCGATGTTTGTAGCACGGGAGGTGCCTTTTTCGTAGGGCAGCGTCCAATCGTACCCATAGTTCGGTATGCCCATCATGATTTTGGAGACCGGAATTTCCGTCACCGCGTATTCGATAACGCGGCGGACATTGTTCAGCGGCGCAACGGCCATGGGGGGACTATACGTATACCCCCATTCATAGGTCATGAGGAGCACTCTGTCCACAATGGCACCGATTGCGCCGTAATTGTGCGCTTCGTATAAAAGCCCCGGTTGGTCGGCGTAGGTTTTTGGGGCTAAATCGACTTGGACGGTATATCCCTCTGCATGTAAGGTGTTTGTGGCGTTCTCTAAAAATTCGAGAAAACCGACGGAGTCTGCCGGCGCAATATACTCAAAATCAATATCGAGGGCGGTATACCCTTTTCGCTGCATGGTTTCTAATATATTTTCGAGAAGGCGGTCTTGCAGCGCAACATCATTAAACAAAAGGGAAGCGCGGCTGCCACTAAAGCTGCCGTCTTCCGTAATGGAGGAAAGCAGCATAACGGGCGCAACATTTTCTTGCTGCGCAAGCTCAATCAGCGGCAAATCGTTAATCGGAATCAGCTCGCCGTTCTCCTGAAACCCATAGCCAAAGATTGTAAGGCTTGACAAATAGGGCAAGGTTTGCCGCAAAAGTGTGCGGTTGATATGGGGGTAGGCGTAGCCGTTTACCGTGATGGAACGACGCTTCTCCAGTGAAAAGAAAATGGTAAGTTGCTGACCGGGTTGTAAGGTTGGATTTAAAATGAGGGATGGGTTATTCTGCCGAAGCGCGGTGACGGTTGTACCGAAATTACGCGCAATGCGCGATAGAGTATCTCCGCGCTGGACCGTGTATATGGTGGACGGAAACAGAATTAAAAGCGCTTGCCCTACCACCAGATTGGGCAAGGCGGACAATCCATTATCCGCAATGATACGGGAGGCGGAAACGCCGTAGTAGTTGGCAATGCTGGAAATCGTTTCCCCTCGCTGCACAATATGAATTTGCATAAAACATTCACCTCTCTTTATAGGGTATGCAAAACAAAAAGAAAAGTGATTCATTCATAAGAGGTTAATATGGAGAAGAATAGAAATCGCATAGGATGGATTGATGATTTACGTGGCTTTGCTATTTTGGCGATGATTGCGCACCATGCAGTGTATGACATGATTACGCTTTTGCCCAATCCGCCGTATTTTTTGGAAAGGATTCTGACAAGCAGCGCCTTTGAATTTGTTCGGCTTGGATTTGTTGCAATTTTTCTGCTTTTGGCAGGGATATGCACGCGGCTGACCCAGGGGCCGTACGTTCGCGCTTTGAAAGTGGCGGTAGGGGCAATGTTGGTGACGGCAGCCACATGGCTGGTCATGCCGGACAGCCTCGTTGTGTTTGGCATTTTGCACTGCATGGCGGCCTGTATGCTCATTTATGCTGTGGCGGGCAGGCTTTTTGAGAAGGTGCCGCCGCTTGCCGGGTTTATTGTATGCATCGTGCTTGCCATTCTTATGCATCATATAGAGGATGGCTATATAGGATTTGGCAGCATGGCGCTGCATTTACCGCAAAGCCTGTACCGAGGCGGCGTTTGGTTGGCACTTGGATTCCCGGCAAAGGACTTCGTTTCTGTGGATTATGTGCCGCTGTTCCCGAACCTGTTTTTGTTTTTGGCCGGTAGCTATTTAGGCAGAATGCGCTTGCCGCGTATGGGGAGCCATAGTCGGGGGTTAGCCTATGTCGGCAGACACAGCCTTTTCATATATCTTTTGCATCAACCGGTTTTATGGGGAATATTTTATGCGATAGGGAGGCTATAAGATGGATTGGTATCGGATTAAAACAATTCTAATTATTCTGTTTGTAGCAATCAACATTTTTTTGGCAGTGCTTTTATTGCGTGAAAATATTGCAACACGCCGCATGGAGGAAGAACACATTGCGGCGGCCAATGCGGTGCTTGCCAAAAACGGGATTACGATAAAAGCGGAGATTCCGCGTGTCCGAGGGCGTATGGCCACACTTACGGTGGAAAACCCTCTGGCCGAAAAAGAGGCCTTTGCCGAAATGCTGTTAGGCGGCAAGCCGGTTTCGGCCGATAACACATATTATCGAAACGGCAATAGCGTGGAAATTACCGAAGCAGGCTTTCATTTTGTCGGCAAGACAAAGCCGAAAATGCCGGGGAAGAATGCCGTTCGTACGGTGAAGGACATGCTTACGCGCATGGGATTCTCTATGGACTATGCGGAGGGACGGCAAGAAGGGCAGGCTGTTTATTTTTCTGCAGCTTATGAAGGGAAACCTATATACGGATGCAACCTGGTCGTGATTCCCGGAGAGGACGGGCCGGCAGAAATGCAAGGCACATGGCTCTTTGTAAAAGAAGTGAAAAACGAAAAGAATAAAATCATCAGTGCGGCAGATGCCCTTATGTCCTTTTTGCAGGAAAAAACAGCCGCACAGGATGTCATTACCTGCGTGGATTATGGCTACGGGATACTGGTAGAAGGAGGATATCGTACAGCAGATGCCGTACCGGTTTGGCACATAACATCGGACGAAATGACAAAATTTTATGATGCAAGAAAATAAATTTGTATACTTGTACTAAAAATCTCCTAAAAAGATTGGTGGAAATAGGCATTTCACAAATGTTTTTTTTATATTATAATAGAAGAAAGTACAAAATAAATTTTGTATTTTAATATAGTATAGGGGAGGAATCGGTATGGACAAGTATGGAGCGGACAAGATTAAAAATGTAATTTTAATGGCACATGGTGGAGCAGGGAAAACATCTTTTGCAGAAGCAATGCTCTTTAACGCCGGCGCAACGGAGCGACTGGGAAAGATAGCAGACGGCACAACTGTTATGGATTATGATCCCGAAGAAACCAAACGCGCCATTTCCATCAATACAGCAGTGGCACCCTTTGTGTGGAAAAATAAAAAAATAAATATAATTGACACGCCGGGTTATTTTGATTTTGTAGGCGAAGTCAAAGAGGGAATGCGCGTTGCCGGTGCTGCAATCATACTGGTGTCCGGCCGAAGCGGCGTTGCAGTCGGGACGGAGCTTTCCTGGGAGTATGCCAAAGAAAAAGGGATTCCTGTTGCTTTCTTTATCAATAAAATGGACGATGAAAATGCAAATTTTGCAACAACCTTAAGTGCGTTAAAAGAAAAGTTCGGAACGGCGGTCGCACCCTTCCAGGTGCCGGTTCGTGAGGACGGAAAGCTGATAGGGTTTGTTGATATTGTGCAGATGAAGGGCTATCGGTACGATGGGGCAAAGCTTTCCGATATGGCGGTTCCGGACAGCGTTTCGGCAGAGCTTGAGGAGGCCAGAGGCTTTTTAATGGAAGCCATTGCGGAAACCGATGAAGCTTTAATGGAAAAGTATTTTGAAGGAGAAGAGTTTACAGCCGAGGAAATGACACTGGCCATTAAAAAGGGCGTTAAGGTTGGCGATATTGTACCTGTTTTTTGTGGCAGTGCTACGGCAAACCGAGGCATTACGCCGGTTATGGACGCAATTTCGGATTATTTCCCCACAGCGCTGGATAACGGAGATAATGTCGGCAAGGATGTAAAAACAGGGGAGGACAAGGTGATTTCCCCGGATCCGGCCGCACCGCTTGCAGCCATCGTATTTAAGACCATTGCGGATCAGTTTGTCGGAAAGATTTCTATCTTTCGCGTGTATTCCGGTACGATTAAGGCGGATTCCACTGTCTTGAACGCCAACACGGGCACGCAGGAGAAAATCGGCAAGCTTTTGATTATGCGCGGCAAAAAGCAGATTGAGGTCAGCGAACTTTCTGCCGGCGATATTGGCGCGGTGACAAAGCTTGCGGTGACACAAACGGGGCACACGCTTTGCAGCACCGCATCCCCTGTACTTTTGGACGGGATTTCGTTCCCGCAGCCGAACCTTTCCTTGGCAATTAAGCCAAAGGCAAAGGGGGATGAAGAAAAGATTAGCAGTGGCCTTCGCAAGCTGGAGGAGGAAGATCCCTGCTACAAGGTATCGAATAATACAGAAACACGGCAACAGATCATTTCCGGTGTTGGTGAGCAGCATTTGGACGTGATTGTCAGCAAGCTAAAAGCCAAATTCGGCGTTGCAGTGGATTTGATAGAACCGAAAGTGCCATACCGCGAAACCCTACGCAAAAAGGTTAAGGTGCAGGGGCGGCATAAAAAGCAGTCCGGCGGACATGGCCAGTTCGGCGATGTTTGGATTGAATTTGAGCCGAGTGGCGGCGAAGATTTTGTATTTGAAACGAACATTTTTGGCGGCGCCGTACCGAAGAATTACTTCCCGGCGGTAGAAAAGGGACTGCGGGAATGTATCCAAAAAGGCGTTTTAGCCGGCTATCCGGTTGTTGGGCTTAAGGCTACATTGGTGGACGGCTCGTATCACCCGGTAGATTCTTCAGAAATGGCGTTTAAGGTGGCGGCCTCGCTGGCCTATAAAGAAGGTTTAAAGCAGGCGGGACCTGTGCTCCTGGAGCCGATTGGTAGCTTGGAAGTGATTATTCCGGAAGCGGATATGGGGGATATTATTGGCGATGTCAACAAACGGCGGGGCAGAATTTTAGGCATGAACCCCATTGGCGGCGGCCTGGGTAAGGTGGAGGCAGAGGTGCCGATGAGTGAAATGCATAAGTACGCAACTGACCTACGCTCTATGACCGGCGGACGCGGCAAGTTTACCCTACAGTTTGAAAGGTATGAGGAAGCACCACAAAATGTGGCGCAGGAAATTATTACAAAAGCAAAGGCAGAGCAACAGGAAGACGATAAATAGAATTTCTGAGAGACAGTTTGAGCGGCAAGGATATAATCCTTGCCGCTCAAACTGTCGAAAAACTTGGTCTACCACAAGCAAAGCATATGTTGCATCTAAAAAGTAGACTTCTGCGTTCTTCAGCGCAGCGCATATCAAAATGGTAAGGGCCGTAGAAAAATGCACAGACCGCATAAAGCATAAAATTCTTGCGCATATGCAGATCAGCCGTATAAGAGTCAAACAGTTAGGGTGAAAATTCTCTAAACCATACATTTCTTAAAATTAAAATGCTTTATGCTATGAACAAACTTCGCCTCTCGACGTACCTATGTACGCCTTCGGGAACCCAAAGCCTGCGGCTTTGGCGCAGTTTGTCCATTCTGCACTATTTTTCTCCAGCCCCAAGGGGCCGCAGCAAAATGATGATGAAAAATCTTTTTGCTGCGGCTCCTTTTTGTATAAAGAAAACCACGTGAAAATTAACACATATCAATGGGGTCAGCAAGAAGTCCTCATATCATCGCTTATCATTGTAACGTCAATGTAACACATCTATTGTAACCCTACAAAATTCAATTACTTTTTTTATTATAGTATTGGAAATGATTATTTTTTTTGGTATAATAGACAATGTCTTATGAATCCAGTGGTCTTTCTGGTCGGTGCAGTTGCAGAAATAAAGGAGAAAAAATGATGAAGAAAATAACTATGATGCTACGAATGGGAAAGCAGAAAAGGAGAATATATGATTAAAATACTATTTGTCTGTCATGGAAATATTTGCAGAAGTCCTATGGCGGAGTTTGTTATGAAAGACTTAGTTGAGAAAAATGGAATTTCGGAAGAATTTGAAATAGCGTCTGCCGCAACCAGCACGGAGGAAATCGGAAATCCGGTATATCCTCCGGCAAAAAGAAAATTAGCAGAATACGGAATTTCTTGTGAAGGCAAAAGAGCGAGGCAAATGACAAAGGCAGATTATGCATATTTCGATTATATCATAGCAATGGACCACTTGAATTTTAGGAATATGACAAAATTTGTAGGGAATGACCCGGATCACAAAGTTTCACTTTTGATGGACTTTACAAGCCATTCCAAAGATGTGACTGACCCTTGGTACACAGGAAATTTTGACGCAACATGGAACGATGTATATGAGGGATGCGTTGGTTTATTAAAAAGGTTGAACGGATAAAAAGGATAGATATATAAGAGGGGTGAGTTATCCAATTTGCCGAATATAGGAAAAACAGTAAGGAGAGGCTTCAATATGAAAAAATACAGTTCTATTGATTTGGCAACATCAATCACTGTGTTTTTGGTTATTCTTCTGCATAGTCTGTCGTTTTTCTCGGCAGTGTATCTGAGTGTGCCCTCCCAGAAAAAATAGACAGTAAAAAGCTGCAAAAAAGG
>JAQXGO010000039.1 GCA_029006755.1 Clostridia bacterium
CTAAACCATGCATTTCTTAAAATAAAAATACTTTATGCTATGAACAAACTTCGCCTCTCGACGTACCTATGTACGCCTTCGGGGACCCAAAGCCTGCGGCTTTGGCGCAGTTTGTCCATTCTGCACTATTTTTCTCCGGCCCCAAAAGGAGCCGTAGCAAAAAGATTTTGAATCATCATTTTGCTACGGCTCCTTTTTACATGCCGTACGCTCGTTTTGCCGAGGATACGGTTTCTCATCTATCCAAGAATTCCAAAAAGCCGTTTTGCATTTTCCGTTGTTCTGGCAGCGACTTCCGCAATGGAGATACCGCGTACCTCTGCAATTTTGGCAGCTGTGAATGGCAGGTTTAAAGAAGAATTCCGTTTGCCGCGGTTTGGTACGGGAGAAAGATATGGGCAATCAGTTTCTAAAAGCAGCTTGTCCAAAGGTACGGTTTTAGCGACTTCTACGGTTTTGACCGCATTTTTATATGTAACCACACCGCCTAAGGCAATATACATACCTAAATCTAAAACCTCCCGTGCAAGCTCTGTGCTTCCGGAAAAACAGTGCATCACACCGCCGGTTTTTAAATGCTTACGCAGAATGTCCATGGTATCTCCATGCGCCTCGCGGTCATGGATTACCACCGGCAAGCCAGTACTTTCCGCCAATGCCAGTTGCTTTCGAAAGGCATCCTTTTGCACATCTCGCGGCACATCGTCATAATGATAATCAAGCCCGATTTCACCGATCGCTACGACCTTTTCGTGTTCGGATAGACGGCGCAGTTGTTCGATTCCCTGCGCGGTCACCTCGGCGGCATTCTCCGGGTGCACCCCAATGGCCGCATACGCATACGGATACTGCTCTGCAAGATTTACGGCATGCATGCTTTCGGCAATGGAAGCACCGATGTTGACAAAACCTTCAATGCCTTCACCGGGTAGGGATTTTATGAGGCTTTCCCTATCCGCAGCAAAGGCCTCGTCTGTATAATGGGCGTGTGAATCAAAGTACATCAGCGAACCTCCGAACCGGCAGGCAAATCACCTTCGATGGTCACTAAAGAAAGCTTGCCGTCATGCGCAGCGCAAAGGAGCATGCCTTCGCTCATGATACCCCGCAGTTTTGCCGGACGCAGGTTTTTCAAAAGCACAACTTTTTTGCCAACCATTTCCTCGGCACTGTATGCGGCACGGATACCGCTTACAACGGTGCGTGTGCCGTCGCCTGCATCTACGGTGAGCTTTAACAGTTTATCAGAGCCTTGGATCGTCTCAGCCTCCAGCACATGTGCGACAACCAAGTCACATTTTGCGAAATCCTCTATGCCGATTTCTGCCTTTTGCTCTGTGGCTGTGGATTTGACAGCTTTTTTTGCCGCCTTTTTTTCGCTGATTGCAGCAAGATCGGCAAGTTCCTTTTCCATATCAATACGCGGGAACAGCACATCGCCCTTTGTCATCGTAAAGCCTTCGGGCAAAACATTCCACTTTGCGGCATCCGCCCAATTCCGCACCGTCATACCAAGCTGCGCAAAAATCTTGTCTGCCGTTTCGGGCATAAAGGGCGAAATCAATGTTGCAATCACGCGAACGCTTTCAGCAAGATTATAAAGCACCGCTCCGAGCCGCGCTTTTTTGGTTTCGTCCTTTGCCAGTGCCCAAGGCATCGTTTCATCAATATATTTGTTGGTACGGCCAACCAGTGTCCAAATTTCTGTTAAGGCTGCCGAGAGGTTATACGCTTCAAGCTGTGCTTCCGTGCGTGCAGCCACCTGTGCGGCACAGGCAATGAGTGCGTCGTCAAATTCTCCGCTTTCACGGGCAGAAGGGACCGTGCCGCCAAAATACTTCTCCAGCATGGCAGCGGTGCGGCTGACTAAGTTACCTAAGTCATTGGCAAGGTCTGCGTTAATGCGGCTGATCAATGCTTCGTTAGAAAACTCGCTGTCTGCACCATACGGCATTTCGCGCAGGGCATAATAGCGCAGGGCATCCACCCCATATTTGCCGGCTAAAATCACCGGGTCTACGACATTGCCTTTGGATTTGGAAATTTTACCGCCCTCGAGGAGCATCCAGCCATGCCCTAATACCTTTTTCGGCAAGGGTAAATCCAGTGCCATTAAAATAGCCGGCCAAATCAACGTATGAAACCGCACAATTTCTTTCGCCATTAAATGCAGGTCTGCCGGCCAGTATTTTTGAAAATCGCTTTCATCATCAGAAAATGCGCCCAGTGCAGAAATGTAGTTAGAAAGCGCATCCAGCCAAACATAAACAACATGTCCCTCATCAAAATCCACAGGGATACCCCAGGAGAAGCTTGTGCGGGAAACGCAAAGGTCTGCAAGGCCGGGGCGCAGGAAGTTATTCAGCATTTCGTTCCGACGGCTGGCAGGCTCCAAAAAGTCCGTATTTTCAATCAGGTCAATCAGGCGGTCCTGGTACTTGGAAAGACGGAAAAAATAGCTTTCCTCCTTCGTCTTTTCAACCGGGCGGCCGCAGTCCGGGCACTTGCCGTCAACCAGCTGATGCTCTGTCCAAAAGGATTCGCAGGGGGTACAATAGAGGCCTTCGTATTCGTCTTTATATATATCGCCCTTTTCATAAAGTTTTTTGAAAATCTTTTGCACGGCGGCAACATGCTGTGCATCTGTTGTACGAATAAACCGATCATTCGAGATATGCATTAACTGCCAAAGGCTTTTGACACCGTCTACAATTTTATCTACATACGCTTTCGGGGAAACACCGGCTTCCTCCGCTTTGCGCTGGATCTTTTGGCCGTGTTCATCCGTGCCGGTTAAAAACATCACATCGTACCCGCGCATTCGCTTGTACCGGGCAATCGTGTCCGCCGCAACGGTTGTGTATGTATGCCCGATATGCAGATTATCACTGGGATAATAAATGGGGGTTGTAATGTAAAACTTTTCCATGTATTTCATCCTTTCAAAATGCGCGTTTTCCTTATTATAACTCTATTTTGCCTTTTTGTAAAGAAAAAATACGCAAAAACCGGGAAAAGAACTATATTCTTCCATACATGCGATTGAAGGAACGGAATTTTGCGCGGTCAATGGCATCCAATTGTTGCCGGGTAACGCGAAACTGCCAGTTGCCCTCTGCTCTGCCGGGGACATTGAGGCGCGTGTCAGCACCGTAGCCCAACAAATCCTGAATCGGTAAAATCACAATCCGTGCGTGGCTCATAAAGAGTGTGCGCAAAATGCTGTCATAACCCTGATTCCAATCCGGTGCGGTATAACCGCAGTAAGAGAGCATTTCCTGCCGCCTTTCCTGCGAAAGTTCCCAAACATAGCCGAGCAGTGTGTTGTTATCATGCGTGCCGGTATAGGCAACACAGTTTTCCGGATAATTGTGCGGAATATGCGGCGATTTCGGATCGCCCAAGAAGCCGAACTGGAATACGCGCATACCCGGATAACCGCTATAGGCCACTAAGGCATGCACTGCCGGGGTAATATCCCCAAGGTCCTCTGCAACAATCAGCTTTCCGTCGGTCACGGTATGGAGGGCATCCACAAGCTTTTCGCCCGGCCCTTTTTGCCAAGCACCTTCTCGGGCGGTTTTGGCACCGGCCGGCACGCGCCAGTAGGACTCCATGGCGCGGAAATGGTCAATCCGCACGCCGTCAAATAAAGTCAGCGTGTGCGCAAGACGTTCCTTCCACCAGGCAAATCCATCCTTTTCCATTTCTGCCCAATCATATAAAGGGTTGCCCCAAAGCTGGCCGTCAGCAGAAAAATAGTCCGGCGGCACGCCGGCAACCGCCTTCATGCGGCCGTCCTGATCAAGCTGAAAGAGGGAGGGGTTTCCCCAAACATCGGCACTGTCATAGTCCACATAAAAGGGCATATCTCCGATTAGCTTTATGCCGCGCAAGGCCGCATAAGCCTTAATTTCTGCCCACTGGGTAAAAAAAGTATATTGTATAAATTGCCATAAAAAGACAGTTTCAGCGGAGACATCCGTATTGGTCCACGTATGCCAGCTTTTCTGGGCATTGGCTTCCTTAAGGGCCATAAAGAGGCAGAAGCGGGACAGATGGGGGCGCGCCTCAATATAGGCCTCAATTTCTGCACGGTTTGTAACACGTGCGGCGGCAAGCCGTAAAAGTGCATAGCGTTCTTCATAAAGCCGTGCGTATTCACAACTATACGGGGTTCTTTGCCGATGTGGCAAAAGCTCCTCTCGGGTTAAAAGCCCCTGCCTGCAAAGAGTTTCGGGATCAATAAAATAAGGGTTGCCGGCAAAGGCGGAGTAGGATTTGTAGGGAGAATTCCATTCATCCGTCATACTAAAGGGCAGCACTTGCCAATAGGTAAAGCCACAATCGGCTAAAAAATCAATAAAGTATCGTGCGCTGTCTGAAAATCCGCCAATGGAATAGTCCCCAAACAGGGAACTAATGTGCATTAAAACGCCGCTTTCACGTTTCATTTCCTAAGCCTCCTATTCATGCATGCAAGGGTTGCAGGGATCCGTCCATACAGAATCCTTCTTTTTGGCCTCGTTCTCTGCCCGGTAGGCCTTGGGGGACATGCCGTACCGTGCGCGGAACATGCGCGAAAACAGCAAGGGGTCCTCATACCCCACGGCATTGGCAATCTGCTTTATGGTATAGACCGAAGTTTTCAGCATGGTTGCAGCGCTTTTCATTTTGGTGCGGATGCTGTACTGCTGTGGTGATTCCCCCATATGTTGCCGAAAAACCGTACTCAGATAACTGCGGTCGATGCAAACATGCGCGGCAAGCTCTGTCATAGAAAAACGGCTGTCTAAATGCGCGTGGATATACATGGCCGCTTGTTCTGCATATACCCGGCCGCTGGTTTTATAGTGGGTGCTTTCCGGCACATTCTGCGCAAAAAGCGCAAGAAGGCGGTACACGGCACCCATTCGATTTAGCCGAAACGGAATTTCTGTGCTATCTGTAGTGTTGACAAAGGACAGCATGGCATCGTTTAGCGCCTCCGAGTTCCGGACATGCAGAATATCTGCCTTGCCGCTGATACAGTTAAAAATATCCGCGGCATCCGTACCGCTCAGGCCGAGCCATGCATAGTGCCAAGGATCTTCGCTGTCGGCACAATAAAAGGTAACCTCTTGGGGCCGAATAAAAAAGACATCTCCGGCCGAAAGAGCATATTCCTTTGTGCCTACACGAAATAGGCCTTTCCCGGACAAAACATAATGCAATAAATGGTAATTCCGCACACGCGGACCATAGCTATGCCCCGGCGCACAGGTCTGCTCGCCGGCATAGACGGCAGAGATGCCGACGGATAAATCATGCATATTCATATTAGAATGTTGTAGCATTGCATCACCTCAATTATCCATGTTTGGCAGTATTCTTTTGCAAAAAATGCTTGTTTTACAAGCAAAAAAATATTTCTGTGCTTTTTTATTATATCACAAATATCCATGTTTTGCAATTATTTTTACATTGACGGATTTGGAAATGCCTGCTATACTCAGGAAAAAGAATAGGGAGAGCATAGCTTTCCCGTGAAAGGGGTTTTTCGGATGACAAAAGTAACCTTTATGGGCGCAGGCAGTACTGTTTTTGCGGTGAATATTCTGGGAGACTGTATGCTGAGCGAAATACTGTACGATGCAGAGTTTGCCCTATATGATATTGATGCAAAAAGATTAGAAGATTCTTACATGGTTTTGCAGGGGATCAACGAACGACAGAATGCAGGCCGGGCTGTATTGAAAAAGTATCTGGGTGTTGAGAATAGAAAGGAAGCACTGCACGGCGCAAATTATATCGTGAATGCGATTCAGGTAGGGGGCTATAAACCATCTACGGTCATTGACTTTGAAATACCGGCCAAATATGGCTTAAAACAGACCATTGCCGATACCTTGGGGATTGGAGGCATTATGCGTGCATTGCGTACGATTCCGGTTGTAAAGGCCTTTGCAGATGATGTGGAAGAAGTATGCCCGGATGCATGGTTTTTAAACTATGTCAATCCGATGGGGATGATTACCGGATACCTCCAGCGCTATACAGGGATGAAAACGATCGGACTCTGCCACAGCGTGCAGGTCTGCACAAAGAGCCTTCTGGAACGGATGGGAATGGAGCAGGAGGGGGTTTTCGATAAAATTGCCGGCATCAACCACATGGCATGGCTTTTGGAGGTGCGCGATAAGGACGGGAATGACCTTTACCCGGAAATCCGCAGAAGAGCGGCAAAACATGAGGGCGATCGTATCATAGGCAGCAACGGCAAACAGCATAGCGATATTGTGCGGCTCGAGTATGTACGGCGCCTGGGTTATTACTGCACAGAAAGCAGTGAGCATAATGCCGAGTACAATCCATGGTTTATTAAGCCGAACTATCCGGAACTGATTGAGTCGGTTGGTATTCCGATTAACGAATATATGCGTCGCTGCGAGGAGGCCGAAAAACGCTGGCAAGACAGAAAAAATCAAATGATCGAAAACAGCTTTACGCATGAGCGAAGCAGGGAATACGGCGCACGCATAATGGAATCTATGGAGAGCAATACGCCGTATAAAATTGGCGGCAATGTAATCAATCATGGGCTTATCACGAACTTGGATGCAAAAGCATGTGTCGAAGTTCCCTGCCTGGTCGATGCCTCTGGAATTCATCCTACCTATATCGGGGAATTGCCCTTGCAACTTGCGGCAATGAATATGACAAATATTAATGTGCAGCTTCTGACGATTGAAGCCGCAGTTACCAAAAAGAGAGAGGCTGTGTACCACGCAGCAATGCTCGATCCACATACGGCGGCAGTACTTTCGTTGGATGACATTGTCAAAATGTGCGATGAGCTGATAGAAGCGCATGGGGACTACCTGCCCAAATTTCAATAAAAACGAGGGCTGACGCAAACAGCTTTATGGTATGCAAAGTGATTATGCAGCTCCAAAAAGAGCCATGGCAAAAGAATGGTTCAATATCTTTTTGCTATGGCTCTTGTATTTTCAAAGAATTCTATGCCCTGTCTACCATGTCAATATGCCGAATCGGCAAGGGAAGGGCGGCAGAGGAGGCTAACGGCAGGAGCGCCGCTTCCAGCACCGTATCCATTGCATCAGCCGGAATAATATGGAGTTTTTGCCGTATGGCCGGTGGAAGCTCCTCCAAATCCCGCTGGTTTTCTTTTGGGATCAGAATGGTGGTTTTGCCGTTTCGATAGGCGGCCAAAAGCTTTTCCTTGATGCCGCCCACAGCCAAGACACGGCCGCGCAGGGTAATTTCGCCGGTCATGGCCACTTCACCGCGTACGGCGCGACCGGAAAGCGCAGAGGCAATCGCGGTGGCCATCGTAACCCCGGCAGAAGGACCGTCCTTCGGCACAGCCCCTTCGGGCACATGTAGGTGCAGATCGCATTTCTTATAAAAATCCGGATCAATGCCCAGCGCATCAGCGCGGGAACGGATATAGCTAATGGCAGCGGCGGCAGATTCCTTCATAACCTCTCCAAGCTTACCGGTCAGATGGACTTTGCCATCACCGGCTAAAACGCTGACCTCAATTTCCAAGGTTTCACCGCCAACAGCTGTCCAGGCCAGGCCGGTCGCAAGACCAACGGCGGACTGTTCGCTTGCTTTTTCTTGTATATATTTATAAGGACCGAGGAAACTTTCTAAATTCTTTGCGGTCACGGCAACTTTGGTTTCCCCGTCCAAAAGTTTTTTGGCAACGCGGCGCAAAAGATGGCAAAGCGTACGCTCAAGAGTACGCACCCCGGCTTCGCGGGTATAATAACGGATCATATCCCGGATGGCCTCTTTGCGAATATGCAAAGCCTCCTTGGGGATGCCGTGAGAAGCCATGCAACGCGGCAGAAGGTGCTTGAGGGCAATCGCGGTTTTTTCCTCCTCCGTGTAGCCGGAAAGGGTGATCATTTCCATGCGATCCAATAAAGGGGCAGGAATTTGATCGGCCTGGTTGGCTGTGGTAATAAACATGACATCCTGCAAGGAAAAATCCACTTCTAAATAATGGTCTCGAAAAGTCCGGTTTTGTGCCGGATCTAAAACTTCAAGAAGCGCCGCAGAGGGGTCGCCTTTATAGTCCGCACCCAGCTTGTCAATTTCGTCCAATAGGAGTAAAGGATTTTGCGTACCGGCTTTTTTCACTGCATCGGCAATTCTGCCGGGCATCGCACCGATATAGGTTTTTCTGTGCCCGCGAATTTCCGCTTCATCATGAATGCCGCCTAAGGAAATCCGGGCATAGCTTCTGCCCAAGGCCTCTGCAATGGATTTGGCAATCGATGTTTTGCCTACGCCGGGCGGGCCGACCAGGCATAAAATCTGTCCCTGTGCGTTGCCTGTCAGTTTTTGCACAGCGATATGTTCCAAAATCCGTTCCTTTACCTTTTGCAGGCCGTAATGGTCGCGGTCTAAAATTTTGGCCGCACGCTTTATATCATACTTTTCCGTGGAATAAACGCCATACGGCATTTCTAAAAGATAGGTTAAATACGTATAAATCACGTTGGACTCCGCAGAGGAAGACGGGAAACGCGAAAGGCGTGAAAGCTCGCGCTGGGCCTTCTCCCGCACCTCGTCCGGCAATGCCATGGCGTTCATTTTCTCCACAAACGCGGCAATGTCACTTTCCGTATCGTCTCCGAGTTCCTTGGAAATAACGCGCATCTGCTCGCGCAAAATATTTTCCCGCCGCTGCTGGGCAAAGCTTTCCTGCACTTTAGCGGCAATTTCGTTCTCCGAGCGAATGACTTCGATTTCATGCTCCAAAATCGCGGCCAACTTCCTGGCACGTTCTAAGAAATTGCTTTCTTCTAAAATCTGCTGCCTATCTGCGGTTTCGGTTAAAAGCTCGGCGGCAATGCGGTCAACATACCGGCCGAGTTCGGTTTCCTTTTGAATTTGGGCATACAATTCTCGGCTGGCATTGGAATTGATGCCAAAATAGGATTCCAAAAGACGGTCAATAATGCGCATGGCGGCTTCCGCATCCGTCTTTTCCATACCGCGGCGATCAGCATACATCCGCCGTACGGTACAGACCGCATACGGGCCGTCTTCCGAGACGGTCAAAAGCTTTGCACGATACATGCCCTCTGTAAGAACGCGGGCATACCCTTGCGGCAGCTTAATGATCTGGCGGATTTTTGCCACAATTCCAACCGAATATAAATCCTCGATTGCAGGGTCATTCTTCGCGGCATCGGTTTGGCTGACAAAGAAAACCGTTTGCCCAGCGGTCATCGCGGCCTCCAAGGCGGCGATAGACTTTTCTCTGCCCACGTCCATGTGCAAAACCATATATGGAAAAACAACAATGCGCCGCACGGGGATCAGCGGCATTGCAATTTGTATCTTCGGCATAGTCAACGCTCCCATACTTTAAACTGTGCCTTTATTATAGCGTATTTCTGCCGAAAGTTCAATACTTATTTGAAAACTCCCATACATTTTATCCACAGGGAAAAAGTGCTTTGATAAGTGCCTCGGCACGGGAAATTCCCTCAAGCGTTACAGGGCTTACGGCCGTGCTGTTTTCGACCGGTAAAAAGATTTTTTGAATACCGGCTTTTTCTGCCGCCTCAATTTTCTGGGCAACACCGCCAATCGGCAATATAGCGCCCCGGGACGAAATCTCTCCGGTCAGGGCAATGGTGTCCGGAATCGGCTTTGCAAAGATAGCGGAGTAGAGGGCGGCAAAAACCGCAATGCCGGCAGAAGGACCGTCAGCCGGATAACCGCCGGGAAAGCTGACATGCAGCCGCCAATCGGCAGCACGAATATGGGTAAGCTGTTCTAAAACCAAAACGGCATTTTGCACAGCAGCTTTTGCGGTGCCTGTCCGCACAAGACTGCGTTGGCCTGTGTTGATATGCTCTTCCTCCACCGCACCGCAAACGGTCAGGCTGCCATTGCCCATTTCGTACTTTGCCACCGCTTCGATATCCAGAACAAAGCCGCCCGACAAGCCGGCTACCGCAAGGCCGTGCACAGTGCCGATACGGTCTTCGCCACAGCAGGACATTTTTTGCCGCGGCGCATAGCGGCCGGCTTGCACAACCCACAGAATATCCGCGGCTTCAATCTCTCTGCGGCCGGTACAGCCGGCAAAGCTTGCGGCGGTTTGCACGATATTCACCATATCTCTGCCGTTTTCTGCATATTGGACAGCGGTTTCGATCGTGTCAGGGGCAGCAGAAACGCCGCTTTTCTGGATTGCACCGCAGGCAATCTTATATAAATGTTCCTCTGTAAGCGGACGGAAAAAGACTTCCGCACAACGGGAACGAAGGGCGGGCGGCATTTCCTCCGGCAAACGCGTGGTTGCGCCCACCAGGCGAAAATCGGCCGGCAAGCCGTTTTGAAAAATATCATGAATATGGCGGGGAATGTTTTTGTTATCCCGGCTATAATAGGCACTTTCGAGAAGGACGCGCCGATCCTCCAGAACCTTTAAAAGCTTATTGAGCTGAATGGGGTGAAGCTCACCGATTTCATCTAAAAACAAAATCCCCCCATGTGCTCTTGTGACGGCCCCGGGACGAGGCTGGGGAATTCCGCCCGGCCCATACGCGCCGGCACCTTGATAGATAGGGTCGTGCACGGAACCGATCAAAGGGTCTGCCATACCCCGGTCATCAAACCGCAAGGTGGTGGCATCCACTTCTACAAAATGTGCATTCTTCCCAAAGGGAGAGAGCGGATTTTGGGCGGCTTCGGAAAGTGCGGCACGGGCGGCGGCTGTTTTGCCTACACCCGGCGGCCCATATACAATTACATGCTGAGGGTTTGCGCCGCATAGGGCGGCACGCAGTGCCATCAGCCCATCTTCCTGCCCATAGATTTCCTGAAAGGAGGTGGGACGGGTTTTTTCCGACAAGGGCTCGGAAAGCTTTATTTCGCGCAGGCGATGCAGCTTGGCAAGTTCGCGCGCGGACTCTTTTTCAAGACTTCCGGTCCCTTCTTTCTGCACGCGGGAGAGCTGGAAAAAATAAAAGCCGATTATCATGGTAAAGCAAATTTGCGTAATGGCAAGAATGGTAGATAGCATTTTGACTGCAAGCTCCTTTATGACAAGGTTTTCTATTATTTTTACATATTTTTCTGAAATTATCCGGCATGGCGGCAGCCATATTTTGCATATATTGGTACAAAAACTTGGGAGGGGATTTCAAAATATGGAGTTTGCAAGAATATGCAATTATTTTCCATCTGTTGTGGCAGAGGAACTGCGTCTTATCGAGGCAAGGCCGGAGGAATTGCGAGAAATTCGGATTCGGGCAGGCTGTCCGCCTGTTGCACTTTTAGACACGCTGACTCTCTTGGGAGATGTACCGTTCTCCTTGGATATGGTACAGCGAACAGCAGAGCGCATGTGCCAGAATTCTTTGTATGCAAGGCAACAGGAACTGCGCCGGGGTTATGTTACACTGCCCGGCGGCCACCGCGCAGGCTTTTGCGGTCGCACAGTGATAGAAAAGGATACGGTGCAGCATTTGACGGACATTTCTTCGATCAATTTACGGATTGCCCATCAGATTATCGGAGCGGCAGATAAGGTGATGCCTGCAGTGGTGCAGAATGGCGATATACTAAACACACTGATTATATCTCCGCCGGGATGCGGAAAGACTACGCTGTTGCGGGATATGGCGCGGCAACTGGGCGGCGGTACATATCGTTTTCGCGTGGGGCTTTGCGACGAACGCGGCGAAATTGCGGCGATGTATCGGGGCATGGCGCAAAATGATGTTGGCTTTTTAACAGATGTGTACGATGGTTGCCCCAAGGCAGAGGCAATGCGCAGTCTGGTGCGCAGTATGTCACCACAGGTGCTCATGACCGATGAATTAGGCGGCAAGGAGGACGAGGAAGCGATCTGTGAGGCCATCCATGCCGGCGTACGCGTGATTTGCACCGTCCATGGCTATAACCGGGAGGATGCCGCCTCTCGTGTCGGGATTGGCACGCTGATTCGAAGCGGCGTATTCCGCCGTACGATTGTCTTAGGTGGCATCGGCAACATTCTGTCTATGTAGTTCATGCACCTTTTTTCTATATCTCTATGTATCCTTATAAAACTCTCTAAATGGCTATAAACAAAGGATTGTCACAAGAGCAGAATTCTATATATTCCCGCATAACTCCGTATATCTCATAAAAAATTGGTGTCAGGAATGGTGTCAGGGCGTATATAAGACTATTAAAAGGGTTTGACACAATAATAAATATAATATAATTTTTTACCAATAATTACACTACTGTTTATCCTGAACAGTAGTGTTCTTTTTTTGAAAAAATCTAAATATTCACTTTATTTCAAGTTTAATATCCGTTCCACCATTAAAACCCAGTAAAATAAAAATAAAATTAAAAAAATCGCAAAATATTCAAGATACAACCCTCAAAAACATTGTGGTTGAGTGGTTTATAAATTGTATAACTGCGATTTTCTTTTTGTGTTGCTATTACTGAGTTAACCTTCACTTTTTTCATAAATGTATGTAAAGCCAATCTTCTAACTGAATTTCCTGTCCGTGTCCGGTGCAGGTTCCTGCACCTTGCCTGAAATAACGTTGATCTTCACCGTCATCTACGAAGTTTTTTTAAAGTCCTTTTCTTTGCTTAAGGCGTATCATATTTTGATATAAATGACTCACATTCCTCTAAAGGAAGTGCTTTGGAATAATACCATCCCTGAACGAAGTCGCAAGCAGATGAAGATACAAGGGTATTTTGTTCCTCGGTTTCTACGCCCTCGCAAATAACCTTAATATTTAAGCTGTGCGCAAGAGCAATGATTCCTGTAAACAGGTCTTTGCCTTTTTCGTTTTCGGTTTTGAGTAAAATATCACGGTCAATTTTTACAACATCAATGGGATAATCGCACAAATTCGCAAGGGATGTGTAACCGCTTCCCAAGTCGTCAAGATACACTCTGAACCCAATTTCCTTACACAACCTTACATTATTCGTTGCAGTTTCTCTGTCTTTTTCCATAGCATCTTCGGTGATTTCAATAGCAATCTTTGATTTATCAAAAGAATAACTGTTTGAAATCATCTTGAGTTTATCAATAAAATTTTCTTTTGAAAGGGTTATTCTTGTAAAGTTACAGGAAATAGCGATATTTTCAAAAGCCGTACCCTTCCATTTTTCAAGCTGACGACAGGCAAGCTCAAACATATAGAAGTCGTGCTTACTTATAAGCCCTGCTATTTCCATGTTCCCAATATATTTACCGGGACCAACAAGTCCTTTATCAGGATTATCCCACCTTGAAAGAGCTTCTGCTGAAACAATTTTCTTGGTTTTGTTATCAACAATAAACTGCAGATACATCTTGAATTCGTTTTTCTCAAACCCCTTCAAGATGCTTTCGGTGATTTTCTTTTCTTCTTGAATCATATTCATAGAAGGAATATCGCAGAAAACAATCTGCTTTTCCGTACCAAAAATTCTGCTACAGTTCTTTCTGAGATTGAAAAGAAGAATTTCACAATTTCTGTCAGAACTTCCAAGATGATAGACGGCAGAGTGAAACACAAGTTTGTTATTTTCCTCCTTCAAAGCTTCAAAACTGTTGAGCTCATTCATAACTTCGGTGAGTCTTTTTTTTGCGTCATCATCATTTGTTGATTGAAACGCAAAGGCAAAGCCGTTTTCGGTAATTCGTGCAGAGATTTCTCTGTCGCCGGTATGCTCCGAAAGAACGGATGCTGTGTATTTTAAAATATCGTCAAAAGAACTGTCGCCGTGATAAGAACGAAGATAGCTGCTGTCTAAAATAATATATGCAATATAATAAAGACTTCTTGAAATATCGCTTATAGTGTATCTGAAATGATATTTGAAAAATTGCAGATTTCCCATTCCGGTCTCGGAGTCTGTCATCTTATCCGCCTCATTTTCTTTGCGGATGCGTTTGATGCGAAAAATCAGCAGAATTACAGAGGCAAGCAGACTCAAGCAAAAAACAAGTGCTATTACAATCCAAATGTAATTTATCTTTGCATTTTCCGCCACATAAGAAAGATATATTCCGCTTTTGACATCTTCCGGGATCTCACTTGCTGCAGCTTTTGTTTTTGAAATCAGCACATCATCCGTAAGGCTTGTGAAAACAAGACCTGATTTCACTGTTTTACCGTCTTTTTCAAAGGATACGAGCTCTAAATAATCCTTATAGTAAGACAGGGTGCTGATATTTTCGGAAGAAGAAACAATCTCTACCTGCAAATTTTCTCCCATTGTATTTTTATCAGCTTTATTGCCATTGATATAAACAAAATCCACCCCTGAGCGTTCAGAGATAGTCCTCAGCATATCAGGAATAATCCCACAGTATGCGTTATTTTCCTCGTCATAAAATTCAACCGGATAATTATCAGGATTTCCGGCTACATAGATGCAATCACCCAAGCCCTCGGTTTTCTCTGTAGTATAAACCTCGGCAAATGCCGGCTGCACACAAGAGAGAATCAGCAGGAATATTGCGATCATACATTTTCTCATTTTCCAAATCACCTCGCCTCTGTTAAATATTCATCTTCTTTCGTTCAATGCGTCCCCAATCAAGTTTTTTCTTTTTATAGCCCTTGAACGCCGTAAGTCTTACAAATGCCATTATAAACCTTAAAGTTGTAACCTCAAAAAAGCAAAGCATTATGGCTTTCATACAGTCTTTGAAGGTAACTGTCAAATCAATGGTCTGTATTCTTGAAAAGAACGCCGTAAGTGTAAGTATAGAGTTATATGTTGCGTAAATCAGCATAAAAAGTATCATAAACGGTAAGTTTAGTAAATCAATGCAATATGCCGCTACCATTATGAACACGCCGAAAACTTCAATAAATGGTGAAAGTAATTCATAAAGCAAAAAGTACATATATGAAATAAAACCAACTGCACCGAATTTAGGATTCCCCATCATCTTTTTATGCTTCCACATAGTCTGGAAAAGTCCAAGATGCCAACGCTTTCTCTGCTTTTTCAGGTCTCCTAATTTTTCAGGCACCTGAGTCCAACATACTGCATCGGTAGCATATTTGATAGAATACGGAATCTGATTTGTAAGGCAGTAGGAATGAAGCTTTACCACAAGTTCCATATCTTCGCCCATTGTGCCGTGGTCATAGCCGCCTGCTGCGATAACCGTTTCTTTTTTGAACATTCCAAATGCTCCCGATATAATAAGGGAGCCATTAAAATGATCAAATAAAATTCTGGATGCCAAAAATGAACGGTCATATTCCAAGAGCTGCATACAAGCTAAAATATTCTTAGGCAGTCTGTATTTTATAACTCTGCCACTTTTGAGCGTTACATCATTACATGGTCTTACCGTTCCGCCTACCGCAACCACATTTTCTTCTTCCAAAACGGGAATTACAATCTTTTTTAAGGAATCATACTGCAGAACGGAGTCTGCATCCATACAGATAAAGTACGGATACTGCGCAGCGTTGATACCCATATTCAGCGCATCTGCTTTGCCGCCGTTTTTCTTACGAATGAGAGTAAGAGGAACCTTCTGCTCATAAGATTCATAAATAAATTCCTCAGGCTGACATGCTATACTTCTGTGGATAGGTCGTCTTACCGGATGCATATTATATGCATCAATTAAAACGCGTGATGTTTCATCTTTTGAGCCGTCATCCACAACGATAATCTCGTAAAGTTTATGATCCAGCGATAGTAAGGATTTGACAGTCTGCACAACCGTTACTTCCTCGTTATATGCCGGAACCACTATTGTTATTGGCACAAAATAGTTATCTGTAAACTTATTCATCAGTCTGTCTTGCATCTTTTTTCTGTAAAGAGTTGATGCACCCACAACCACCGATAAAAACAAAAATGTAGAGTAGCCGATGAGATATATGACAAAGCAAATGCTGATAATGTCAAAAACATTTTTTATTGTTTCCATTTCCATTATGCTTTCACCGCCTCCTTTTCTGCATTTCTCTTATCAAGACGGTAGCGCATAATTTCTCTTGCGTATCTGTCGTTTCCGTCAAAAACATTTATCAAATCGTGATATGTATATCCAAGTTTTTCAAGGCTTATTGCACTATTCTGTCTTATGTGCCAGTTAGAGCTTGAAAGGTTTTCGACCAATATTCTGAAAGTAACATCGCCGGGATATGATTTCAGCGCAGATGAGGCAATCGCCTGATATTCCCATGTGCGATTTTCCAAATTTTCCGCTATAGCCCAAATACTGCTTTCAGCTTCCTTAATCGGGAATTTTTCAAAGTATCGAATAGCTGCAAAACGAAGCTCGCTATCTGCCTTTTCGTTTGATAAAAGCTCCAGCATTTCTTTATCACAGCGGATATTGCCAAAACGGAAGTAATTCAAAATATTAAGCTGCATTCCGGTAGAATATGCATTAAAGTTTTCAAAAAGCATATCTTTTAAGCTTTCTTTATCCCCAGTGTAATTCAAAAGTCCGTCACAAATAAGCTTTGAGTGATGGAAGGATAAGTTTTTGTCTATGATTTTTAAGGATGCCACAACAACATCAGGTCTTTGCATGCTGTAAAGTGCTTTCAAGGTATTTTCTCTGCAATATACATTTACAGACCTTAAAAGATCCAAAAGAGCATCAAGCACTTTTTCACTATCATAATGCTTTAGTATGTTGTATTTGTGAAGTATGTAAGGAAAATATGCAATTTTTATGGTATCCTTGCTTATGTAACGATGAGTAAGATATTCAAATACATAAAAT
>JAQXGO010000040.1 GCA_029006755.1 Clostridia bacterium
ATGAAACTGAGCGGCGAAGAAGGCGTAAGGCAAATGAAAGCCTTATTAGGCTTAGGGGATATTGTCACGAATGTAAATCTGCCGAACTGCGGACAAATTTCCAATTTGCCTATGGGTGCAGTAGTGGAAACCAATGCCCACTTTACAGCAAATAAGGTGACGCCTTTGGTAGCCGGGGAAATTCCGGTTTCCATTCTCCCCCACGTTATCAAGGCAGTCAGCACACAACTTTTGGTTGTAGATGCCGCCTTGACCGGGGACTACGAGAAGGCCTTCCTTGCCTTCATGCAGGACAATTTAGTCACAACCAGTCTGGAGGATGGCCGCAAGCTTTTCAATACCATGCTGGAAAACACAAAGGAATATCTGCCCGGATTACAATAAACGCGGATATAGAAAAGGGGCCATAGCAAAATGCACAGACCGCATAAAGCATACGATTCTTGAGAATATGCGGATCAGGCTTATAAGAGTCAAAAAGTTAGGGTGGAAATTCGCTAAACAACGAATTCCTTAAAATAAAAATGCTTTATGCTATGAACAAACTTCGCCTCTCGACGTACCTGTGTACGCCTTCGGGGACCCAAAGCCTGCGGCTTTGGCGCAGTTTGTCCATTCTGCACTATTTTTCTCCAGCCCCAAAAGGAGCCGTAGCAAAAAGATTTTGAATCATCATTTTGCTACGGCTCCTTTAAACTGTCGAAAACCTGGCTCTACCCAAAACGGATTATATTGGAAATCCAAATGATATCTTCGTTTTTCAACCTTTGACCAACGTGTCGATTTTTATGCCAGGCTCGCTGCCCGTACCAAAGAAGCATCGATATTCTTACAAATATTCTCTTCTCCGATTTTTGCGATGAAATCGGCTTTCTTCAGTACATGTAAGGGTTGCTCGTTCACATGGGAAAGAATAAGCGTTATACCCTTTTTCTTGCAAAATTCATAAGTTTCTTCAATCGTCTCCAGCCCCGATACATCCATAGCCGGTACATTCCGCATGCGAAGGATTAACACATTCTTGTTTTTTTCCTGCATAAAGAACATACTGTTTTGCACACTGCCGAAAAACATTGGCCCCATAATTTCATATACCATTGTATTGGCCGGTACATTCTTTAAGTCCGTATTCTCGGAAATTTCGTTCGCTGTGGGGTCTTCCGGATAGATCCAACGCTTTACCTCTGCCGTGTCAGACATGCGTTTCATAAACAGGAATGCCGCTAAAACCATACCAATTTCAATGGCTACCACCAAATCAAAAATAACAGTGAGCAGGAAGGTTAAAATCAAGACTATACTATCGCTTTTGGGTGCAACCTTCATCATACGTACAAAAGTACCAATGCCACTCATGTTATATGCAACCATCATAAGAATTGCTGCAAGGCAGCTCATCGGAATAAGAGATGCATACGGCATTAAGAATAAAAGGACCAGGAGAAGCGTTACTGCATGCACCATACCGGCGATTGGTGTTCTGCCGCCATTCTTGACATTTGCAGCTGTTCTCGCGATTGCACCCGTTGCCGGAATTCCTCCGAAAAGTGCAGACAAGATGTTTCCTGCGCCTTGGCCCACCAGCTCCGCATTGGAGCGATGATGGCCGCCAATCATCCCATCTGACACCACGCAGGACAAAAGAGATTCTATAGAAGCTAAGATCGCAATTGTAAAGGCCGGAGAAATCAGCTTAGAAATCAAGGGAAAAGAAATATCCGGCATTTGGAAGCTCGGTAACCCGGCGCGAATTTCATATAAATCTCCGATTGTAGATACCGGAACCTGAAAGAGTTCTACGATCAGTGTAGACACAATAATTGCTACCAGTGAGCCCGGGATTTTATTGGTTACCTTCGGCCAGAAAATCTGGATCAAAAGTGCCAAAACACCTATGCCCAGTGTTGGTAAGCTCAGTGAATGGAAGTTCTGTATATATGCACCTATTTTCTCAAAAAACGCCGATGGGACCTCGCCCATCTGTAAGCCGAAAAAGTCCTTAAATTGCCCTACAAAGATACTGCAAGCAATGCCTAAAGTAAACCCTACTGTAATGGTTTTGGGTATATACTTAATCAAACTGCCAAATCGGAGAATCCCCATCAGAATCATAATAATACCGGCCATAAGGGTTGCTATGGTCAGCCCCTGCATCCCATACTCTGCAATGATGCCGTAAATTATTACGACAAATGCCGCTGTAGGGCCGCCAATCTGCACACGACTGCCTCCTAAAAAGGAAATGACAAATCCGGCGATGATGGCCGTGTATAGTCCCTGCTCCGGATTGACGCCGGAAGCAATTGCCAGCGCAATAGAAAGCGGTAAGGCAATAATGGCAACAATGATGCCTGCAATGATATCCTTGATAAGCTGTTCCTTGGTGTATCCTTTTAATACACTGAACAGCTTTGGTTTCATGTAATTTAGCGATTTCATTTCTGTTTCTCCTTTGTATTATTCTGTATGGGTTACATTATACCATTCCCCTCTTTTCTTGTCAATCTATGCCTTTCTATTTTCAAAATATTTTAAAATCCACGCACGCTTCCACTTGACAATTTTTATGCCATTTAGTATAATAAACAGAAATGATTCAGCCAATGCAGAAAGGACGCCGCCTATGTTTTATCTTGCGCAAGCAATCGGCGTGATAGCGCTTTTGATTGCCATTCTGTCTTTTCAGAAAAACACACAAAAAAAAATCGTTTCCATGCAAATGATTTCTTCTGTATTCTTTACAGTACATTTTTATCTGCTTGGCGCTTTGTCCGGCGCAGTATTAAACTTTATTGGCATCTTCCGCGCAATGGTTTTTCGCAACAAAGGGCAGGCGTGGGCTTCTTCGAAAATCTGGCTCGTCGTCTTTTGCGGTTTGTTTATCGGCGTAGGCATTTGGAGCTGGGCTGCATGGTACAGTGCGCTGCCTATTTTGGGAATGCTCTTTACCACGGCTGCTTTTTGGGTGGAAAACCCTAAAATTGTCCGTGTTTTATCTGCCTGTTCCTCCCCCTGCTGGCTTATCTATAATCTGATCACAAGATCTTATCCCGGAGTGTTGACCGAACTTTTTGTTCTCAGTTCCATTCTCGTGGCGGCTTTCCGCTATGATTTTAAAAAATTTTAATAATTTTTTTAAAAACTCTTTACATTCTCGCTTTTTTGTGCTATACTATATTTTGTTCGCAAGAGAATGCACATGCATATCGCGGGATAGAGCAGTTTGGTAGCTCGTCGGGCTCATAACCCGGAGGTCGTGTGGTTCAAATCCCACTCCCGCAACCAAACGAAAATCCGTTCTCGAAAAGAGGGCGGATTTTTTTGTCCGAAATTCTTGATCAATCTAAGATTTACGCCTTGCTTTTATGATTCCAGTAAATCTTTATACTCCACTTCAAACACTTGTGCAAAACTCACAATTGGTGCGAATTTGCCGTTGTATGACATTTCTTTATCGCAAAAAGAGTTTTTATCAAACAATGCTGAAAATTTGACAGAATCACAACAAGCCATTTTATTTGCAAACATAATAACAACGCAACCTGCTGATGGTAATGCATCTATAACCTTTTGCAGCGATACTGCTTGATCTTGGCTGTAGTTTGATGGGGATATGCATTTATTGTTTGACATCCGCATCCATAGGCATATAGTTTTAACTTTTTCTGTGGACCGCAATGCAGTACAATCCGCTCACGCGAACCCGTAGAGCCCTACAGAAGAGGGGATGCTTTAAGCAATGAAGGAATAGTTACAACTTTTTTGAAACACTATAATAATATCAAATACAAAGGAGCCGTAGCAAAATGATGATTAAAAATCTTTTTGCTAAGGCTCCTTTTGGGGCTGGAGAAAAATAGTGCAGAGTTTTTTGTCTATTATGAAATATTTGCCTCACAGCCTATCGATGATGCCATAATCGGCATAATCAAATATACGCGCGCTTTTATCGGGATTGATCGCTATAACCGTTCCGCTGCCCTCTATCGCACAGGTATGATGCACCGCACCGGAAATACCGACGGCGATATAGATTTTCGGGCTTACCATTTTGCCGGTTAGTCCTATCTGCATATCATAAGGCGCTCCGTTCATATCCACAAGTCCTCTTGACGCGCCGAGCTGTGCGCCAAGTCTGTCCGCCAGCGCTCTTAGCTGATCCATGTGCGCATAAATGCCTCGCCCGCCCGAAACAATAATATCTTCGCACGTCGATTTCGTTCTTACAGTCGCCATTTGCGGCAGTGTAAGGCATTTAATTTTTGCCGTAATACTTCCTCCCTGCGCCGGACGATACATAAAAAGGGTTTCACCGTCCGTTTCAAGCTCAGTACAATCCGCACAAAGTCCTGTTTTGAGAAGTACCGCGGCAATCGCGGCGTTTTTCCTTCCCCATTCATCGGCATTCCATAAAATGACACGCGGCTTTTCCCGCACTGCCCTTTCGGCTATTTCTTCTGCGGAGGATGCTTCTATACATACGACCTCGTCAGCAATTTCCCTCGCTTTTTCCAGTGCCGCATCCCCCACAGCCCATACCCCTTTGAGCCGTCTTCCTGTATAAGCCGGAGATTGTTTTCGCTCTGCCGTAGGTCTTTTTATGAGCTCTTCAATCAGAGGAAAAAGTGCCTCCATAGAAATAAATTTACAAATTCTGCGTCCGCGCTCATTTTCAAAGCTCTTTATCACCCTTGTCGGAGAGCCTTTAAGGCCGCATTGACTGAGGTCACATGCAAAGCCCGCCCGGTCAATCACCGTTACGTCATCTGTTTTGGAAAATATGCTCGGAAATCTAAGTATATATCCGCGTTCTACCGTAATAAGCGCCGGAAGTCTTATCTCTGCCCCGCCGTTGCGCGTTCTGATGTGCAGTCCTTCATCGGAGCGTTCTGCGCCCATAACGCCGCACACAAGCGGAAGTTCGAGCCTTTTGGAAAGCATTGGCCCTGTCTGCGCCGTATCCCCATCCACACTCTGTCTGCCACAGATGATCAGGTCATAATCCATCGTCTGAATCACCGCCGACAAAATATAGGAAGTGGCAAGCGTATCAGAGCCGGCAAAAGCCGTGTCGCTTATCAGCACGGCTTTTGCTCCCAGTCTTGTGAGTTGTCTTAAAGTATCCTTACAGCTTTCTGCTGCCATTGAAATAACGGTAACGTCATCACTGAGCCGTAACGCGCATTCAAGCGCGGATGCATCAAACGGATTTAACTCGCCTTTTATGACTTTAACACATACTAAAATCTTCATCGTTATATATAGACTCCATAACCCTTTGTATCGCTTTGTACCGTTTAAACAGCTTCCTATATTGCTCTGTATTTTTCTCAACTGGCAGTGTTTCGGACACAACCATATTACAAACAGAAACTGCCTGCTTGGGACTTTGAAATATCCCGGCAGCGATACCCGCAAGCATTGCGCTTCCGAACGAAGAATCGGTATGTTTCATCTGCACAAGCCGTATACCGAGAGCGTCAGAGAGCATTTGTCGCCAAAGTGGGCTCTTTCCGCCGCCGCCTATCATTACCGCGCTATCCTCATGCGCTATGCCGAGGCTATCTAAAGCCTCCCTGCAGTCCAGCAGACTCATTGCCACGCCCTCCAGCACAGCTCTTGCAAAATGCGCCTTTGTATGAAAGGCTCTGACGCCGGTAAAATCCGCACACAAATTCGGATTTGCATACGGGGTCAGCTCGCCGTTAAGATACGGATGGAACACAAGCCCCTGCGAGCCAATCGGTATATCGCCGGCGATTTTGTCAAGCGACTGGTAATCGCCGCCAAAAGTGTCACGGAACCACCGATATGACGCGGCGCCGGACTTGGTCGCAGTACCGGGGTAAAATAATCCGTCTATCACATGGGAATAGTTGATAAGATTTGTATCGGGATACGGCTTATCTGTCACAACGCATATTCTTCCCGCAGTTGCCAGTTTTACCGTCATCTGCCCCTTTGAAACAGCGCCTGATGCGAAAACCTCCATAACCGTATCCGTCGTTCCGCAGATGATGGGCGTGCCTTCGCAAAGGCCTGTCATACGCGCCGCCTCTGCCGTAATGCGTCCCGCAATATCTGTCGGCTTTACGATTTTTGGCATCATCGCCGGGTCAATATCCAAAATACCGCAAAGCTCTCTGCTCCACTGCATTGTGTTCACGTCAAAGAGCATACTACCCTCTGCCTCAATGAAATCCGTTACATAGTCGCCTGTAAGACAATGGCGCACATAGTCCTTTGCAAAGAGTATTCTTTGAACCCTCGCCCAGTTCTGTGGCTCGTTCCTTTTTATCCACAAAAGCTCCGGCAGTGACCATATGGTGTCCGGCTTGTGCAGAACCTGCTTTTCTATAATATCCGCATAATTATCCTTTAAAAACTGTACCTCAGCAATGCTTCTCGTGTCCGTCCAGTAGATTGCCGGACGTATCACATGAAACGCATCATCTGTGATTACAGCGGTATGTGTCGCGGCATCCAGTGCAACGGCGGCTATGTCCTCCGGCATAACACCGCTCTTTTCAAGCACACCTGCTATGTTTGCACACGTTGCCCGAACCCAGTCCTCAGGGTTCTGCTCCGCATACCCCGATTGGGGATAATAGGTCGGGTATTCGGTTGTGTTCTCCGCCAAAACCTGACCATTCTCACAAAGGAGCGTCGCCTTGGATGCTCCTCCGCCAAAATCGATTCCAAGTAAGTATCTCATACAATTAATTCCTTTTTTAGCCGTTCAGCCATTTATGATCTTCATCCGTTGTCATAAAGAAGCCTCTGTTCTCGCCCGCCATGATCCACAGATAATAGTTATCGTAGCCGGGCGCGGCATGGAACGGATGATAACCGCGCGGAATTTCCACAAAATCGCCGGATTTAACCGTATAGGTTTCGTCAATATCTCCCTCCAAAGTATATACCTTCTGTATCCCAAAGCCCTGCGGCTTTTTAAATTCATAGTAATAGATTTCCTCTGTTTCCGCCTCCGTCGGCATATTGTCATCATCATGCTTATGAGGAGGGTAGCTTGCCCACTGTCCGCCCTTCACGTATGCCTCTCCGATATAGATCATATTCGCCGGCGTTCTCTCGTCAAGTATGAAATGTGCCTGTCGCTCCCAACCGGGCTTCCCCAGTTCCTTGATAATAACGTCCTCAGCATTTATAAGTATAGGCTGAAAATCCTCTTTTGCCGGTGATTTACACACAGCGATGGATACCTCTCCCTCACCCATTATGGTGAAGCTTCTGTCCTTTGGGATATATACACAGGTCGCAGCGCCGTCGAATACATCTTTTCGTCTGCCTATGTTCTGAAATGCAAACTCTTCTCCTTCAACACTGCATTTTCCGCCGAGAATGACAAGTCCGTATTCCTTGCCGGTTTCATTATACTTTTTCTGCTCTTTGTCCGCAAGACGAACCATGTCAATTTCTATCTTTTGACAAGCACTGTTTTCCTTCGTAAATATTTCCGACTTGCCGAATTTTTTGTTCCATGTTCTCTTAAAACGCATTAATTCCACGCTCCTTTAAAAATTCCATTGTTTCCTGAAAAGACGGCACCGCCCGTCTTGCGCCTATCTTGGTGCATTTTAACGCCGACACCGCACTTGAAAAAACACAAGCCTTATAGTAATTATATCCCATATTGACAGCAAATGCAAATGCGCCGTGAAAAACATCGCCAGAGCCGTTTGTGTCTGCCGCGTCTACCTGGAATGCCGGGTATGCTTTTATTTCGTTGCCGTCATAAAGGATACCGCCTGCCTTGCCCTGTGTGATCACGACAATTTCGGGTGCATATTTCCCAAAAAGCGCTTTTGCAGCGCTCTGTGCATCCGTTTCTCCGGTGTGGCCAAGCGCAAATTCCTCGGAGGGAATTAAAATATCCGCATAAGGCATAAGCTCTTCCACGCCGTCATACAGACCGCCTGCGTCATAAAGCACCTTTGTTCCGCTCTCACGCGCAATTCTTGCCGCCGCAAGCGCCGCGCCCATTTCGTTGCCGTCCACCATGAGCAGCGCGGCATTTTTAACCGCCCGTTTCTGCGCCTCGTCAAGCGCAAGCGGCGGCACATTTCCCTTGTGAAAAACGCAGGTTCTGGATGCGCTCTCTCGACTGAGCCAGATATAAGAGGAAAACGAGGTATATCCGCTTTTTATTCTCACATATTCTGTCGATACATGATATTTCTCCAGATCCTCTTTGAGAAATATCCCCGCATTATCATCTGTAAGCACGCCGATATATGCGCAGTCCGCGCCTAACTTTGCGGCGGCGGCAAGCCCTGTCGCACAGGGACCTCCGCCACTTACCGTAACGCTGTCAGCACGCAGTTTTGTATCCTCCGCAGGATATGCGCACAAGCTGATCAACGTATCACATACGTTTGCGCCAATTCCAACTATCTTGTTCATGCCCTATTCTCCGCGCCGAGCAATCTTATTTTTTCAAGCGCAAACTGCTTCACACTCTCCACAGCATCCTTCATAAACATATCTATCGCGATGCGTTCACGCGAGGTTTCAAACACCTTGTCAAGGAAGGCATAACACACATCCGTGCCGAAATTAATCTTTCTGATACCTGCCGCGATCGCCGCTGTGATCTGCTCATCGGGAACACCGCTACCGCCATGAAGCACAAGCGGAATACCTGTTGCCGCCTTAATGTCCTGAATCCTCTTGATATCCAGCACCGGCGCCTTCTTGTATCTGCCGTGCGCAGTACCTACAAGTATCGCCAAAGCCGCAACACCTGTTTCCCTTACAAATCTTTCCGCTTCTTCAACGCTTGTATATTCGCCTATAGACGCATCGTTTACCGAGCCTATATGCCCAAGCTCGCCCTCAGTCGCAACGCCAACAGCGGCGCACATATCCACAATTTTCTTTGTTTCGGCAATGTTTTCATCCAGTGAAAGCATTGACTTGTCTATCATGATACCTGTCGCGCCGTATCTAAGTGCCTTAGTTACCTCCGAAAGCCCTGCGCCGTGGTCAAGGTGGAAGCATGTCGGCACGCTCGCCTTTTGCGCCGCGGCAATAATGATCGGTGAAACAAAATATCCCTCTTTGTTTGTAAACAGTCTGCTGTAGCTCTGTATAATCACCGGCGCATTCGCTTCCTCTGCAGCCTCCATAACGCCCATGACGGTTTCCATATTGTAGGCATTAAACGCAGGAACGGCAAAGCCGCCATCCTCCGCAATTTCCAGAATCTCCTTTAAATTTACAAGCATTGCAACACTGCCTCCTCTACTGTTATGAGTGCAATATCCCCGGGTTTTGTCTTTTTCAGCATCAGATATTCCGCCGGGCTTGTGGTGACAAGTATTCCTGTATGCATATTCTTTGCGTTTATCCATCTGTTGGCGGCAACGCGTTCCATTACTTCCGGCATATACGCATGCATAATAAGGTTGCCGGCAAGCATCGTATCCTTGCGGTTTAGGAGCATTTCGTTCACACTGCCGCAGGCGGTAAGAATTTCTCTTATCGGCTCCGTTTCCTCCAAGTCACGCGCAAGCAGAAAGCTGTCCTGCGGTGTAAACTTCAAGCCGCTGTTTTTTACCGCAAGAGCACCACGCTTAATAAGCTCTGCGATAAATTCGGTAAATGTAACGACCTCCGGCTTTATGTCTATTCCCCATTCCTTGTATTCGCGTTTCATGACCTTTGCATCTGCCGGATCGTAGCAAATTACCTTTTTAAAGCCTGACAAAGCTTTTGCACATTCCTCCATCACTGCCTTTGTTTCAGCCGATGCGCCCGTCATAAACTCCATGGAATACCCACTGTTTGGCTCATCATGGAGAGCCGTAATAGAAATTCCGCTTTTCCGCATGAGTTCTATTGCCTTAACGGCACACTCCGGCGTTCTATACCGTGCGTCCTCACCCAAGAACAGCAGCGTATCGCTCTGTCCAAGCTCTGCAATTTCCGCGGCAAGCTTTTCATCCGCTTCCGCGCCGTAGATATTGCCCTTGTTCTGCAAGTTCATAATCATACTCATTATGTACGGTGGCAGCTTGCCTTCAAGCGCCGCGGCAAGCCTTGCCTCCTTTGTAAACAACACCGGATCCCAGCCGGTTACACATTCCTTCACGCATGCGCCGCATAATGCACACTCGTAAACATTGTGGATGATATCCTCTGAAAACGCAACCGAATCACGCGCCACAAGTGACAAGCCCAGTGCCCTTGCGCGCGCCGTATTTCTCTCCTGTCCCGTAGCATTGCCTATCGGACATATATGACGGCACATCCAGCAGAATCGGCACGAGTCCATATGTTCCTTTGATTTCTGTGAAAACTGCATATTACTACCTCCTTATAATCCCAGCTTATACGGATTTAAAATTCCGTTCGGATCAAGCTGTTTTTTTAAGCCCTCAAATACCTGCATAGCCGGGCCGTACTGCTCCTTCATAAGTCTGCCCAGCTTTATTCCTACCCCATGGTGGTCGTTGACAACGCCGCCGTTTGCAAGCGCTGTTCTGACACCACAGTTCCATATAGCGTTATGGAGCCTTAACGCCTCATGCGGATCTGCAGGAACGTCTTTGCCGTCCACGATAAATCTGTCGTAAATCATGCAGCCCCATTCATACCAGTGTGAAAAATGTGCGATAAATCTTGCCTGGGGGAAGTTGGTTTCAATTGCCTTTTTCATCTCCCAATATATCTTTTCAATCTTGTCATACGGCGCGATTGTATCCATTGTACCAAAGCACTGCGGAATATCCATCATATGTCCCGGATAGAAGAATGTAATCTTTTCGTTCCACCATTTTTCGCCGTATTCAGAGCCTAAATCCTCTGCTCCGTATTTTGCAAAGGTTGAAAGAAGTATCTTTTCCTCTACATCTACAATCTCGGAAACTCCCTCGATTGCGATATTCATAAACGCGCCCGGCTTCTCAACGCCTACAATCTTCTTGATAAGCGTAGCCGTTTCCGCCTCATCATATAATCGCATCACAGAAGGCTTGAATTTCTGCAAAAGCTCTCTGCCTGCGCGAAACGCGTCAGTTATATTATGGAACAAAAAGCCTCTGAACCGTCTTGACTCCGGCTGATCGTAAATTCTCATCTGCGCCTTTGTCATAATACCGAGTGTTCCCTCTGATCCGATAAATATTTGATTGAGATCGGGGCCTGCGGCATGCTTCGGCGCGGGCGAGGTTTCTATGATATCACCGTTGGGCAGAACCACCTCCATTTGAAGCACCATATCGTCAATCTTTCCGTACTTGGTAGACGATACGCCTATGCCGCGGTGAGCCAAAAAGCCGCCCACGGTCGAGCAAGTCAGGGATGAAGGATAGTGCATTGTTGCATATCCCTTCTCGTTCGCCGCCCATTCAATATGCTTGTATATGGCGCCTGTTCCGCATTCTATGTACATTCCCTGTTCGTTTACATCATAAATCTGATTCATTCTCTTTGTGTCAAGAACAATACCGCCGCAGACCGGAATAGCACCGCCCTGGGTTCCGCCGCCGCCGCCCCATGTGGTAACGGGGATTTTGTAGTAGTTTGCAATTTTTAAAACTGCTGATGTCTCTTTTGCGTCCTTTGGTGCTACGATAAAGTCACCCTCCGGCATTCTGAGACCTCTGTCTGCCCACATTCTTGAAAGCCAGAAGTAG
>JAQXGO010000041.1 GCA_029006755.1 Clostridia bacterium
GCTCAGTTTCATTTCAAATTTCTTTTCACCGCTTAGCAACTGGCGGCTTTGTTCCAAACGATTTTGCAAATCTTCTTTTCTCCAGGTGACGGATTTACGGTATACATTCCAGCGTTTCCGGTTTTCCTCATCATTGCCCAGATACCAATTGCCCGGGAGGAATTCGCTGATATGGCTGTTTGCAGCCGCTGCAATCATGCCATAGCGCCGGAACAAATCCTGATGCATAACAGACACTTCCTCTTTATCAGCTGCGTTACAGAATGACTCGTATATAGGCATTAAATCCATATTCCTGTATTGCAATTTCGTCACCCATGTGAAGTGGTTGACACCAATGATATCCGCTTTGATCTCGCTTCTTTCTATATCCGTGATTCCAAGCTTTGTTTTGAGATATTCCTGCATGAGACTTTGCACGGCAAACACTTCATGGCAACAACCGAAGGCTTTAATCTCCGGAAAGACTTCATAAAGTGTCTTGGTACAAGCGGACATGGGATTTGTATAGTTGATTACCCAAGCGTCCGGCGAATATGCCTTTATGGCATTCGCAATTTCCCGATACATGGGGAGAGTACGTAAGGCACGCACAATACCGCCAGGACCAATGGTATCGCCGACGGCTTGGTAAATGCCGTACGCTTCCGGCGCATGCACGTCAGAATACATTTCATCAAAGGTGCCCGGCAAGATGGAAATGATAACAAAATCCGCACCGGTCAATGCTTCCTCTATCGTATGTACGGCTGCATATTTCCAAGGACTTGCCGTTGGATGCTCTTTTATAATACTATTGCCGATTGTTTCATTATCTTTTGCTGCGTTGTAGTGAATGTCATACAGTCTTACAGTACCGCAAATATCCGGCTCACATGCAAGATCTGCCATAAGCTTCCATGCCCATCCTCTTGATCCGCCGCCAATGTATGCGATGTTGATATCCTTTGCTTGATTTTTTTCGTAAAACATAAATTCCCCTCTTTTCTGTCAGAATTACTCGTAAATTTCTAAGTTGTCCCATATTACACTGCCACCATCCATACACCGAATGAGTACTTGAATGTAAGCGGTATCAGTCGGCGTTGTAAAGGAGAAAGTAGGTGTATTATCCTTTTTTATACTACCTACATTTGTACCATTTGTATTGTAACAGTAAATGATAATTTGCGCGCGGCTACCATCCAGTCTTTCGGCTTCCACCGAAAGTGTGTAAGTTCGATCGCCGGAGAAGCCGTCAAATCTTCTTTGCAGACTTGATGCATGCCCTAAGGTTTCTGCTGCAATGCTGCCGTTTTGCATCACTGTATTGCAAGTGCCTGAAACCGACCAGCCGGAAAGTCCTTGAGAGAAATCACCGCCTTGTGCCAAATTGCAATCATAGTGAAGTTTATAGCATTTGTCGAGGGGAAGAAGCGTATCACTTAAGGTATAGGCAGCAGCGATATACTTCCCTTTCCCGGAAAAAAGCGTCATCATATCGCCATTTTCTTTTACAGTAAAATCTACCATCTTCTTGATTCCGCTTTCTTCCTGGTAGGTTGCGACAAAGACTTTACTGCCTACCGGTGCAATAATGTGTTTTGGTTCACTGGAATAAGAAACACAAGGTGTACCGTCTTGGTTATAGATTCCCGTAATGCCGCCGACTTTCACGATAAGAATTTGCTGTGGTTGTAACGTGACATAAAGCGAGCCATTTTCAAGTGTTTCATTTTCCGTGCCTGTTTTCATGTATAAGTAATATAAGTTATAACCGGAAAGCGAAGTGTTTACGGGTTCGCTGCCGACATTATACATGACAATTAAATTTTCCTTTTCCTGTCCCTTCCAAACAGTTCCGTTCTGTTCTCCATTCTGAAGGCCTTCCCATACAGCCTCACGTTCTGTAGAGGATAATTCCATAAGAAATGCAGGCAACGTTTCTCCCATAGCCGTTCCCGGCGTGGTAATCCAAGTGGTTAGTACATTTTGCAGTGCTTTCACCGTGCTTTGAGATGGAGAATCCGTTTCCATGGATTTCCATAACGCAGCAACACTGCATTTTGCGTATTCAATGTACTGCCCTGCATTCGTGCTTAGCTTTAATGCGGGACTTTTTTCCATGGCATTGTAGAGTCCCTGCATAAGCTGTGCCGAGGAGATGTGCTGCATGCGCATCGCGATAGAAGACCCCCCAAAAGCCGCCATGGCCTCTTCTGTCGAAATGCCAAGCGTGGCAGCAAATGCACTTGCTGTTTCACCCACAGTTATCGGTAAAGTATTTTCTGTAAATCCGGCCAGAGCATTCGCGTCGTTAGGAATGATTTCGAAACGACCTGCTTTGTACTTCGCAAGGGAAAAATAAAGATTGTTTCCTTGTTTTTCTGTGTATCCGCTACCTACAAGTTCCCCAACAGTAAAATTGGTCAGTGCGACTGTATTATCGTCGCTTTGCAAAGAAACAGTTTCCCGAATACTTGCCGATGTGCGATTGAGAACAAGCACATATAATTTTGCCTCTTTTACATAGGCGGTTAGCCAGTACCGATCATTTTTTATTGTGCAGAAAGTAGGATATTCTTTAGTGACGAACACCTTAAACATGTCGTCCTTTTCCTTTTCTGCAAACTCCGTCATGGTCGGCCAAAGATTCTCGTTTTCATGTAACAGAAGATCATTTCTATCTGCATCTCTGTATAAATAATAGCCGATACTCTTTGCGCCTGCCATATATGATTGATAAATCATATTCCGCATGTCATCGCCCGTAGGGTCATATCCGCCGTAGAGAAACGCTTGCAAAGTGGAGTGAACCGGTTTGCCGCCCTTTTCAGTGGCTAAAGCCACACGATCCCCGGGAAAGGGGGAAGGGGCCTGGCGTTCAGCAGGATACGGATCAACGGATAAAATATCGGTATATTTCCCTGCTGCATCCACCTTCTCTGTGGATTCACATAGGTAAATGGGATGATTGGGATCCTTCTCCCGGATTGCAAGGTAAGATGCACGCAAGTCATCCTCCGGGCATGCAATTTTGTCAAAAGGCTCATCCATAATCATCCACGCGTAAACCGCAGGATGATCCTTGAGCTGTTCCACTAAGTATCTGGTGGTTTCAATATTCTCATCGGCACCTGCAGGCTTTGAGTTATAATAAAGGGCAATCATCCATTTGGTGTCGCTGGCTTTGGTTTCTGCACATTCTAAATACGTTCTTTTCAAATAACTAAGCTGTTCTTCTTTTGTATAGGTTTTCGGTACACCATCAACAAGAGAAACATTCCGTAAAGATGCCTGTGCAACGTTGATACCGCCCTGCAAACCATTTTCAATATAAGAAGGGTTGTATCGATAGACGATAAGAGGCGATACCAATTGACCGTTCGTATCATGGTAAATACCATCTTTATCTAAGCATAAGGGGCGGTCAAATTTATATATTTGCGCCTCGCCGCTATAGGAAATTGGTTCGATACTATATGGCGTGGTCTTCTCCGTAAGAAGCGCCGTATCAAAGGTAAATTCACCTTTCCCATTGGTAAGCGATACATTTTGCGTTGCAAGTGCTGTGGAAGAGCCCTCTTTTTTGAGTGCAATCTGCACGGTGGATAGGCCCGAGAGGGAAGGGTAGGCCGTATCATTGATTTGAATGGTCCCTGTCCCTACCCCTTCGTCATCCGAGTAGTAAAACACAGCATTGGTATCAATATAAAACTGAGGCGCTTCCTGCAACAAAGTCAACGATGCATCATCAAACCATATCTTGCAGTCATTTTCCGCACGTGGCTGGAGCTGCACATACTCCACGCCGCGGGGGGCGCGGAGCTTCCATTGAATCTGCAGCCAACCATTTGCATCCCATGTACTCAAGTCACCGGCTAATCGTTCCTGCTTTTTTATTGTCCTATCCTCATTCGTCCAGTACATAAGCAATCTTGCATTTGTCCAATATGCTGGGTCCATCTTTGCCCAAATACTTACAAGGTACTCTGCACCGGCAGAAATCGAAATACGATTGGAGGTAACAAACGGCTTTGTGCTCTTGTCGCCCTCTATAGCGATTGAGGCATTGCCGCTGCGGTGGACGGTTTGATCCCAAGTGGACACGCCCTCCCAGCTACTCGCATAGCCGGTCCACCCGAAAAATTCGCCGGAGCCATTCGCTTCCATGCCACCGTTTTCCAATAAATTCTCGCCTTGTGCCATTACGCTGTCCAAGGGTGTGAGAAAACTGGCAGTCAAAAGAATAACAAGGAAAAGACTAAACAATTTTTTCATTGTACTAGCCACCTTTCTTATGCTGCCCAATTCATAATTCTGTCCATAATTACAGCAGCTTCTGCACGGGTAGTGTTGCCAAGAGGACGTATGCTGCCGTCTTCATACCCTTTCACAATGCTCGCACGCGTCATCGCCGCAATGTCCGCTACTGCATAATCCGCAATGCTGGCAGCATCCGAGAATTGGCTGATATCGCCGGATTCTTCTAAAGCTTTCTTAAGGCGCATACCGCGGGCACAAATGACCATCAAATCCTGACGGGAGATTTCTGCCTCCGGCATATAAAGATCATTTCCAACACCTTTTAAGATGCCTAAAGCCTTGCCGATAGCAATTTCTTTGGCATAATGGGCGCTGGCATTGACGTCTGCAAAGGTTTCCGTAGCATCAGCGGTCAGACCCAACGTACGAATCAGGAACATGGCAAAGTCGCCACGGGTAATTTTTTGGCCGGGGAAGAAGGAATCATCACTAATTCCATTTACAATGCCTGCTGCATCAGTACGAAGGATGGCGTTGTATGCCCAACCATATTCGCGAATATCATGGAAGCGCGTTTGCGGAATCGTAGCCAACACAGATGCATCTGCAGGTGTAATCTTGTAAAGGGAAACGCCGCTTTTCACAACCTGTGCAGTCAGTGTGCCGTTGCCGGTAACGGTTTCGCCGTTGCCGCCTGCAATGCAGGTTGCGGTATAATCGCCCACAGTGACATCGCCTGCAATACTGGTCAGAGGAATTTGCAAGGTTTGTGCCTCTTTTGTGCGATTTTGCACAACCATATAGATTTCGTTATTCTTAATGTAGGAAATACACCATGCCTTTTCATTTCGCACATCACTGAAGATATTGTATTCATCATACACGAAAGCTTTAAAAGCATCCACCTGTTCATTCTGTGCAAATGGCTTGATAGCATCCCAAAAATGCGTTTCGTTCAGATCCGTTGTTTCGAGGGAATCATCAAATTTGTAATATCCGATAGCGTCCGCACCGGCCAGGAGGGATTGATAAATCATATTACGCAATTCATCTGTGGTGGGCGTGTATTCCTGAAAATCAATACACTGCAGCAAGGAATACACTGGCTTTCTGCCTTTTACGCTCTCAATGGCAAGCTTTACGCGGTCTGCAGGGAAATGTTCCGGTGCGTCGTGATTGCCCGGGTAGGGGTCAACACATAAAATATCGCAATATCTGCCTGCTTCCACCAGACGTGTTGTGGCTTCGCACATGTATACCGGATGATAGGGGTCATTGTTTCGAATTGCAATGTAGGAACGACGAAGCACATCATGCGGATTCGGTACATTGTTAAAGGTTTCGTCCATAACCATCCAGGCGTAAAGTCCCGGGTGATCCTTAAGTGCTGCTACAACAAGCTCCGTTGTGGCAATATTGACCGGGTCACCGGCCGGTTTGCCGTTTCGGTAAAGGGCAATCATGCACTTCGTGTTCGCGGCAACTGCCTTATCGAGATAATCCTTCAGGTAGGCAACCAGTGCATCGCCTTCCTTGTCCGCAGGCATGGCAAGCTGACCAACTGTAATGCCGCCTTCTTTGTTTCCGATTTCATACTGATAGTCACGATAGCGGTAGGCAGTAACAGGATAGATCACCTGACCGCTTGCATCGCGGTAAACGCCTCTTGCGTCCAGATAAAGCGGACGATCATATTTGTAAATCAAGGCTTCGCCTACAAGACCGCTTGTAGTGACTTCAATTTTATATTCTGTTTGCTTCTCGGTTAAGAGCGCTACATCATAGTAGAAGGAAGCCGTGCCATCCACAACGGGAACATTCAAAGACTCCGCTAAGACAGTATCACCCTTTTTAAGACGCATATCTACAGCTGTAACGGAAGCAAGTGCTGGATACGCCTTGGAATTCAGCGTTGCAACCGCATAGCCGGGATCTGTGTGATCTGTATAGTAGAAAACTTCATCTGTTTCTATAAAAATCGGGGTAGGTTTTTCAGTGCTGACAACCTGGATATCATCAAAATAAATGGTGCCGCGCTGGCGCAGACGAAGCAGAACAGCCATTTTGGTTACACCGGCTGGAACTTCAAAGGTGCTGGCAAGCGGTGTCCATGTTTGGGTGGCTGCACCGTTGTAGCGAATGTTACCTTCACCAAGGAAATTTGCAGCATCGTCATAAAACTCTACCTTAATGGTTACAAAGCCACCTGCGCCGAATTCCTCTGCATAGAAATAGGCGCCAACCTGATATTTTCCACCGCCATATACATCGATGGTTTGTTTGACAAACGGATTGTCCTCAGGGTTCGTGTTGGTGATCTTAATGGATTTTGCACCGCTGCGGACAATTTTTTCTTCCCAAGTCGTTTTTTCATGGTCTTTGTAAGTAGTTGATTTATAGGGATTC
>JAQXGO010000042.1 GCA_029006755.1 Clostridia bacterium
ATCGTATTGGTAGAACCGTTGACAAAAGCTTCCTCTACGTGAGATATTTCATATTCTGTCATATTCTTCAGACTTTCGTAAAGCTCTTCAGATAATAAACTACTGTAATTCTCTATGAAATAGCCAAAGCCGGTAGCTCCGAAAGCAATGGACGAAAAAACCCTACTTCTGATTGTATCTATATTTTTATCTTCCGGTATTCTTACCAGCGAATAAAGTGCTCTGTTGCCGCCAAGCTTTTCCTTTGTCGAAGTATCAAAAAGCTTTTCATTTTCATACACTTCATGGCAAAAAATGTCACAATATTCTGAAGTTGTACCAAGCCCGCCCGGACTGTCGGTTATCCATACAGGATGCTTGTCATCAATATTTCTTATTGCCACATAGCTGTTTTCAAGAGCTGAACGGTCATTTTCGGGATAATAAGCCCTGGGTTCGTCCATAATTGCATAAGCAAATATCGCAGGATCATCCTTGTATTTTGCAACAACCCTTTTTGTATTCTCTATGTTTTCGGGTGCTCCAGCCGCTATCATATTGGAATAAAGCACAAGTAATACTTTCAAGCCCGCTTCTTTTGCGGCTTCTACATTGCTTTCTGTCGCCTGCACAACATTTATCCCTAAATCCTTACACGTCGAGTATGCAGAAACAGGACAATGATATACTACGGTAGGATTAAAAATTTCGTTATTCACACGATATACCCCGTCCCTGTCAAGATATTGGGGCCTTGCATATTTATAAATTTTTTGTGTTGCAGGTTCTCCGATTTGTACGCCTTGTGCCGTTTTCGGCGTGGCATGAATGGTGTATGCCGACTTTAATTCAGAAAGAGTATCCGAGCTGTATGAAAACACAGCCGTATTGTTGGAGTCAATGTCCTGCTCTTCCGAAACCTTAATGTTCCCATCGGGATCTGTAATTGTAAAATCAATCTTCCCGCCTGTAAGTTCAGGGTAGGTTTCCGTATTTAAGGTCACGCTGATATTGCCGTATTCAGTCATATCGGAATAGAAAAATATTTTATCTGTCGTTGCAACTGCAGCTTTTGGTGCAGCAACCTTAATAAGAGAAATATCGTCAAAATATGCTATCCCGTTGCCGAAAAGTCGACAATATATTCTGAAAACACTTGCTCCAGCCGGAATAGTTATTGTTTTCTCCACTCTCAACCATTGACCGAGTGTTTGCCCCAGCCCGTCCGAATGATTCGAACCGACACATTCGAGCTCATCGCTGTCTACTGTCCGCTTGTAATACTCACATTTAAAAAGTGCATTTGCCGTTCCGTCTGCGGCAGAGATATTCAGATAAGTGCTTAACTTATATGTCGCAAGCGGCTCAACATTATAAACATTTTCCCACGCAAAAGGTTTTGTTTTCGCCTCTTCGGTCACCGTATTATCACACTGAATCTTCAGAGAATAATCGCCTGTGTGCGCCTTTTCGTTTGTTCTTTCGGAAAAGGAATGACCGCTTGCCAGGGTCCTGTAATTCCATTGATCCGGCGTATTTTTGGCCGAATCCTCAAACCCACCGTTGTTAACAAGATTTTCTCCCGCTTCCAGATCCCCTATATCGCTTTGCTGGTCGCATAATAAATCGTCAATATAAATCTTTCCGCCTGTGACACCAATCTTCACATATAATCTTTTCGCATCCGAGGGTATTGTAACATATTTAATATACGAAAGCCATTTTCCGCTTTTGGAAGCTGAAATCGTCTCTGTTTCGTTGCTTCCGGCTATTCCCCTGTTGTTGGCGTTAATAAACTGTGTTGTTAATGCTATTTGTGCAGCCGTTCCGAGTGCATAGTCATCCTTATACCAAAATGCCAGCTTGTACCGGCTGCCCGGAATTAAGTCTTGTGTGGCTGAGTACTCATATATTGACACTTCCTCATTGTTTTGAGAAATCATCTTGAGTGCATACTGTCCGGAAAACTTTTCTGTACTACAAACCGAAAGTGCTGTTCCCCACGCACTTTCCTCAACTCTCCATCCTCGAAGATATCCGGTATCACTATCTATTCCCTCAAAAGTGCCGTTTATAATCAAATTCGCCGCTGAAGTCGGTAAGGGAACTACCGATATTGCCGACATTGTCAGAAAGAACACAAGCAATATTAAAGTGATTTTTTTCTTCATTTTTTTGCTCCTTGCTTACTGTGAAAAATATTTTCCGGCATTCCGCCAATCCTGTGTCTTTTATTCGTGCATTCTGAAGTCCAGACGCGCCGGTAATTCCTTTTCCTCACCGTAAATTTCCTTCCAAAGAGCGGAAACGGAAAGCTCCCCTTCCTTAATATCGGAAAGGAGAAAATTCTCATTTATGTATGTTGCCGCCTTTTCTTTCTCGCCAAGATGCAAATGGGCCACAGCGGTATACAACTGCAATCTCCCCAAATTCCGCATCGCCGGGGAAAGGGTTTCGAAGAGAGAAAGCCACTTTTCATCCGCTCCGCAGCTGGTGAAAAGCGCGCCTGCGTCAGCGATGAGTCCGCGGCAATCTCTGCCTACCCCAGTCGCCAGTGCCGCTTCCATGAACGCCACTGCCTTTTCCGGCTCTTTTTTATCATTTTTATAGACCATGGCAATATTGCGAAGGTTCCACGGGGTTTCCTTCATTTCGGCAGAAGCCAACCACGCGGCAAGTGCCCCTTCAATATCCCCCTGCTTATAGCGGATAATACCAATATGGTACAGGGTGTACCAATGGTTGCCCTCTTTAGTTTCCATGGATTTTTCGAGCATTTCTAAAACGGGGGCATCCGTCACATAGCTTACGGGCGGAATTTTGCCGTCGTTTTCGGGCAGATACCCGTTATCCAAAAGGAAGTTCCATTCCTCCTGCTTTTCATTCATGCTGTCCGCAGGGAAGGCGCAAATATCGCTGACCGCGCCGAAGCGGCTTTCAAAAGCACCCCACCCCGAGCCGTACATTTTAATTTCCTTTGCCCCGTCCGTTGGAATGTCGATTTTATCAAAATCATAAATGGAGTCCACATAGTCTGCCATGGCGCGGCATGCTTCCTTCCAGTCTCCCTGTGCCTTTTCGGGGGCAATTTTGCCTACGGTGTACATTTCCATCCAACCCCAAGTTGTGTTCGGCGGCATGGGGATATGCTCCATTTGCGTGCGGAGCAGTCCTGCCTGAATTTCAATATACGTTCTGTCATCTCTTTGCAAAAAGCGGTTCCAGTTTCTGCCGCCCCGTCCCTGTCCCCAAAGAAACACTTTTCTTCCTTTCAGTTCAGGCGTAGACATTTGCAAGAGACCTTCCCCATCTTTGTCTACGACCGCCACCCACTTTTTGGCTTCATCCGGTACGATGTAGAAAAAATCGTTAGAGCGCCTGCCCCTTTCCGGATAGGATAAATCCTCGCCCTCATAGTGCGGGGCGGAGCATTTATCAATAAAATAGTGGCCATCCCCATACTGGCAAAGGAACATTTCATCCGCAGGTGCAAGAACACGCATGCCCTTTTCCTCGGTTGCCATGTTAGACCACCAGTACATATACTTTTCCGTATCGGATTTGTTTTCTATCGTGGTTTTAATATACAGCTTGTCGCTTCCTTCGGGGAGATACGCATGAATAGCGTACACAAGCCCACGAAGGCGCTCATATTCGTACATGGTAAGAATGCTTTCACAACTTGCATTCTTACTTTCCGCGGCAAAAAGCGGGTCGCAGGTTAAGGGGTTATGCCCCTTTATGCCCACATTCCACTCCACACCGCCCGAAAACCACGCATTTCGAATGCCGAGATTTCCCGGCTGAAATACGCTGTTTACAAACAAAAGCTCTTTTTTCTTTTCTTTATGATACAGTGACCAAAGTCTGCCGCCCACCTCAGGCAAAAAGACTGCCCGTAACTTTTCATTTTCCAGTATTGCGGCACGAAACGCACGTTTTTTAAGGTCACGATTGTAACCGTCCTCATTCAGATACGGCAAAATCGTTTGCACCATGCCTTTTCCCATGTGTTTTTTATCTTCCTCAGAAAGGTTTTCCGACACCTCATATCCGGCATGAATATACGATACATTTTTAAGATCCGGCATGGGATTTTCTGTCCCTAAATCCGCCGCCAATATTTCATAGGGTGCAAACGTTAGTGTTGTCATTTCCTTCTCCTCTTTCAATGATTCATCGGAACAAATAGATTTTGTAGCAATAACCCGCAACAGTTGCTGTAACAGTTCCGTTTTTTACGGGGACACGATTTATATTTCCCGTCATTTGTGAAGCTTCGCTAACATCATCATTTACCGTAATCGTTACATCTTCAATCGAATCCTTTGTTATATTCGCCAGAAGTACAAGGTACATTCGTTTTCCGTCAGGCGAAGTGTACCGGTACATACTGCCCTTTACTCTTTCGTCAGAAATGTGCAAAAGTTTATCATTGTTCCAATATGGCAGCCAATCTGATAGCGTTATTGGGAAGGTGTTAAAAATTTCCCAAACTTTCGACATCAATTCGAGCGGCTCTGCTATATCGTTAGGTCTTGGCAATATTCCATGAATCAAGCTGCAGGCGAGTGCGTTCTCAAATGTCCAGACAGGCCTGTTTTCATAAGCAATAAATTCTGTGGGTATTCCCATATTTCGTCCTGTATATTCAGTACGGAAATAATCCAACGGAATCTCGGTCATTTTTCCCTGTCTGTAATCTATCTGCAGCGTTTCCCCGCTCCAAAGCTGATGAATATACGGCATAACCGGAATATTACGGCAAGCCGAATGCAAATTAATCATTCCCCCGCGCGCTTCTACAACGTTATACAGTTTTTGAAACATGGTGCGAATTGCAGAAATAGGATAAGTCCCGTGCAAATTTCCGGCATCGTCATACCAACCGCAACCATGCTCCGTATTATAGCACATTTCAGTTATGCTGGATGTACCGTCTAAATAAATACCGTCTATATGATATTTATCCATGATGTGACCGACACCCTGTACAAATATATCTTGATATTCCGAATTGTAACAAACCCAATAATCTCTCTGATACGGAACCCTATACCATCCGCCTCCAGTCCTGCCATTTTTGCGTCGCATCAGAACGCTATCACGGATGTCGAGGAATTCCGGGATATTAGATGCAATTTCATATCCGAAATAGGTCAGCACCTTAATGCCACGCGAATGACATTCCTCTACAATTTTCCGAAGCATATTCCCTGTTTCCTCTGAAAGCGTAAACCAATTCTGACATGGATTCCATTTTTCATGCAAAATAAGAGTTGTCACTCCTAATCTTTTTAAGCGATCAAAGCCCGTTTCATCGCTACCCTCTATGCAAGCTCCCGAAAGATATCTGTAATAATCATTGGGGGTTTTTACAAAGCAATCGAGTTGGAATGCATTATGCACATATGGATTTTTCGGGAACGGCCTTACAGGCGTTGCCATGAATCCAAAACGAAATCCGATGGGCGGAAATGCCCTGCAGCCTATATCCTCATCTCCCTCCACAGGTTGCCATGAATACGGCTGCCTGTCAAGAAGATGAATGCGCAATACAACCGCTTCTTCCGTATGTATCAGTTCAATGACCCGCGAAGGATTTTCTATTTCCATCCCATAATCAGATTCAGCAAAGAAGCTAAGGCCTACCTCCTCATTGCCCAGCCAAAAAAGTGGTTTGAATGGCAAAAAAGCATCTTTTTCAGGCGTTCTTCCGCTGGCAGATGTTCTGTTCTCTTTTGTTTCTGTCCCGTCAAAAAAACGAAATTCAGAATTCGGAAACATGTTGTAAAGACTTGCATACTCTTTCCTGATTGGAATTTCTAAAAAGAGATTCTCTATTTTGTAGTTTCTTGCTTTTCTCTTAATTTCGTAAAATGCCTCTGCCACGGTCAATCCCCTCGGCATTAACTTGAGATCAACAGTAACGCACCCGTCAAATGCAATAGTAAAAGCGGTATTCACAATAAAGTTTTCGCATTGCAACGCGCCTACAAGCTGGACGCCGTCATCCTCCCGCTTTTGGACAAAAACTGTGCTTTCATTTTTTTCGTAGTCCTGTTCCCATACAATAGGCTTTCCTGCCTCACTCCCGACAAGACGAATAGGCGCTGCCAACACCTCTTTTCCACCTGTTTTAATAGAAATCGGCATAGAGTCGACTCCAAAGATATATTGTCTGTTCCACACATCAATCGTTTGTTTACCTTCTACGTTCTTTGCATATACCGGGGTAAACGGATGAGGCAGTCCATTATATGGTTTATACTGCTGTTTCATAATTCTCCTCTTCTCAAAAAAAAGATGTTTGTACTTATATTTTTGCACAAACATCTTTGTAATACAATGAGAATTTTCCGCGGCGTTTTTCGCCAATTCTTTTCACTATGTTATATTCAGTTGTAAAAAGGCATCTACAATGTCTTTTTTTGACGAAACACAAAGTATTGTTTTTATTTTTTTAATATGATATGCAACACTTCTTTCTTCAACAAACAGCTCATTCGCTATTTCTTGGTTTGTTTTCCCGGCAATCAGTTTTTGTACTACAGACAAAGTCATTGAGCCACTGTTTTTAAGTAAATTCTCAACTTTCCCAAAGATATGCGGATCCCATTGCTTATAACTGATTGCATTGGGGCGCCCTTCTTTCTTCGAACATACGTTGATATCACTGCTCTCCCCTATGGCAAGCGGATGATTTATTGTTACATCCAATGTTTGTATCGTCGGTTCTCTGTACAGATACATACAAAGTTTAATTACTTGGTTATATAGTTCTTCTCTATCCAGAAAACTTGTAGTAATGGTCGGTCGGGTTATTCTGCTGACACAGGTTTGTCCGCGTCCGGTTATCGCAATATCCCACGGTACTGCAAAACCGGATTCCGCTGCGGCTTTACAGGCGAACACAGCATTTTGGTCATTATTGCAGATTACTGCATCAATTTTGCCCAATCTCGGTTTGATTTCATCCCAACACTCTATTGCAGTACAACTTTTATCCCAAAAAATATCCTCGTCCCGAAGCTCAATACCATACTGCATAGTCGCACGCCTAAAAGCTTCAATGTGATACTTGACATATTGCCTTGTATAACAGGAGGCAAAGAGAGTCGCTCTTTTCTTTCCAGACTGCATGAGATGCCGACAGATTCTCATGGCATAGTCCTCTATATTGAAGGATACAGAATTTATGCCCAGAAAATAATGTCTTGATTGTTCTATGTTCACTATTCGCAAATCCGGATAACGACGCTTTAGTTCTTGTAAACATTCCATGTTGTTCTCCAACGTAATTACCGGATCTGAAAGTTGAATAACGGCAGGATTCTCCCAAAATGTTTGCCATGAAATTTTTTGCAGCTTTATGCGATTTTTATGGGCGATTAAATTCAGTGTCTTTTCATCGTTGCTGTGATAGTATCCCAATAATGATAAAAACGTGAATTTATTACTCATAGAACTCCCCTCTGAAATTTATCTACATTGCATCTTCAGAATTCCCTTTACTAACAGTATAGCATAAATGCTGTATTTTAACAACAATTATTTTTTTGGTTGTCGAATTTGATAATTTTGATATATCAATCCTGATAAAGTCATAATGATGAATACTTTCGGTTATACTCATTTTGAGGTGATTATATGGCAGTAGCACACAGAGGGGCAATTTCCTTTGGAATGGTTCACATTCCTGTAGAATTAAAAAACCTATTGCCCATGACAGGAACTCATTAGAAATGTAAGTCTCGTCATTTGTCTTTCTCCTTTGGCATAAATAATGTTTTTCTGTCGGCGCAGTATTGATATGTACGGATATGAATAATAAATTCCTCCGTAGTGGCAAGCGCGGCTACCGCACTGATGATCATACAAGCCGTTTTAGCAAACGGCAAAAATAGGATGTAAGGAACCGTAAAAACCAAAAATCCAGTCAGCTTATTCATATATGTGTGCAGTGAAGCAAAGCGGCGGTATTTTATTGCCGCAGCCGTATAGGAAATGATTCTGATTATCACCGTTGCAGTGATCATATACCAAATCGAGGGAGTGAATTTGCTGCACAGTACAGGTAAAATTTTAAATGCCGAAACAGCATAAAATACAATATCCGCAATACTGTCAAGTCTTGCTCCGAATTCATCGTTGCAATGTAGTATTCTTGCCAAAGCGCCGTCCAATATATCAGAAACACCGCAGTAGGTATAAACAACAAAGAACGCCGGCGAAAAAGCGCATATCGGCATCAGTAAAAGTGCCGACACAAGCCTGCTAAGCGTAATCAAGTTCGGTAAATTCTTCATTTTATACAGCCTTTCACAAATTTAAAGGGGAATGTCCATACGCTCAGCTGTCTGCTCCGGCGTCATGCCGCTTTCCAAAAAGCGTTTGCAGACAGTTTTTATGTTTTCTCCCACCTCAATGATATGACAGTCGGGGTCATAAAACCGCACAACACGCTGTCCCCAGGAATGTTCTTTGACAGGGTGGACATAATTAATATCAAGGTTTTTCAATTTGTTTTCAAAGCCGTCAAAATCGTCCTCTTCAAAATAAATTTCAGAGGTCTTTCCGCCGAAGGACAGGCTTTCATTTTCTATAAATTCTGCCCATGTTTCCATTGTTTGAAGGCAAACTCCCCCCGTAAGCGTTACATTCGCGCCAAAATCCATGATTTT
>JAQXGO010000043.1 GCA_029006755.1 Clostridia bacterium
TCAACACGTCCGTTTGCAGTAAAATAAAACAGGATTTTATTGCCGTCAAAGGAATACTCAACTTGAATTAATTTCATTTCAAGCTTATGTTTTTCAATTTTCTTTACACAAATATCGAACGCTTCTTTTTCTTTGCGTCGATTTGCTTCCATCTGCTTTGCATCTGCAGCCGTAGCAATACGAATAACCTCTTTTAAAGGAGAAACCAGTTCTTCGTCTTGAATATCCGTGATCGGCATGACTACTTCGCCGTATTCAGGCCCTCTGGCAGTTTCAACAATAACATGATCTCCGCGCTGGGGTGTGAGTTCACCCGGACTGAAATAGTATATTTTACCGTTTTCTTTAAATCGAACGCCTATTATGCGAATCATGACATAACCTCCAGCATTGTAATAAAAAATCAGTGATCCATAAGGTATAGTTAGAACCTTTTCCAATATGGGATGCGACTTGCATAGCCGCATCGTAGCATCGCATTGCGGCTGTGGCCGGTATGCTTTGGGAAAAGGTCAATATTTCGTTTTCAAAATCATAATTTAATAATTTAGGTACAGCAGAAAGCTTAGCAAATTGCACATCTCGCATCCATACAGAAAAAAGAGATAGTAAAGCGGCAAGCTGTGTTTTATATGTTTCAAAGCATTCTAAAATACAATAAATATCTTTTCGTTCACCCAAAAGTGAAGTAAGAGAAGTATATAAGGCACTTCGCATAGTAAGATATGTGTCATCTTCCGAAAGGAGGGAAGCTTGCCCAATACTTCCGTTGGCTAAAGTGGCAATAAGAATAGCATTTTCAGATTGCGCCGGATATTCTTCTCTGATAAAATCAGTCATAGCTTCAAGTGATGGGGCGTTGACAGGTAAAACCATAGCCCTTGACAAAACAGTCTTGAGCAGCGCCGCCCGCGTTGTTGCTGTGACAAAAACTGTGACATAAGGAGGCGGTTCTTCAAAAACTTTTAGTAAAGTATTTTGTACGGCAGGACTCAGGGTTTCTCCGTCCGGAATGATATAAATCTTGCGTTCAGAAAGAAATGGTTTAATGTGCATTTCTGCTACAAAGGATCGCGCGGTTTCTACAGAAAGTGCCTTACCGTCCTCTTCTTTTATCCAAATAATATCCGGGTGATTCCCTGCGTCCGCCTTGATACAGTGATGACAGCGATGACAAGGTTTTTGCAAGCCTTCGCAAAGAAGCATGCTTGCAATATATTGTGCCAAAAGTTTTTTTCCCATACCAACAGCGCCCTCGAAAATATACAGATGACCAACCATTTCATTTCGGAGCGCCGATGTAAAATATGCGGTTATGTTTTCTTTACCGTATAGCTTCAAACTTTTTCAAACCTGTCAACATCCACAACAAAAATCGTTGCACCGCCAATTTGAATTTCCATAGGCTGCGGTGTATACATGCCTGCTATGCCTGCGGAAATAGGTGTAGATACAATATGTTTTCTTGCGTGGCACCTTTCTTTAAAGATAGCAATGGCTTCATCTACGCGCTCTTCTTCTGTACCAACAAGCAGTGTCATGTTCCCGGCACGAAGAAATCCGCCGGTAGTCGCAAGTTTTGTTACACTAAAACCCGCATCGTTTAAGGCTGCAAGAGCTTTGTGGCCATCATCATTTTGTACAATGGCAAGAATGAGCTTCATAGTGATACCCCTTTCAATCTTTTATTAATACTATTATACAGCAAATCGAAGAATAAAGCAAGAAGTAAATGAAACTATAAAATGTGCCGTAGGATAAAATTACTGCGCAGGATACAACGGATATTGCGCACAAAGCGTATTCACACGTGTACGGACTTCATCTGCATTCTTTTCATAATCCTTCAGTGTGAGCGTAATAAGTTCTGCAATCTCGCGCATATCAGCTTCCTTCATGTTCCGGCTTGTAACAGCAGGTGTGCCGATACGGATGCCGCTTGTAATAAATGGACTTTTTTTATCATAAGGAATTGCATTCTTGTTTACAGTAATACCTACTTCATCCAATAGGTGTTCAGCTTCTTT
>JAQXGO010000044.1 GCA_029006755.1 Clostridia bacterium
AAAGCCTGCGGCTTTGGCGCAGTTTGTCCATTCTGCACTATTTTTCTCCAGCCCCAAACGGAGCCGTAGCAAAAAGATTTTGAATCATCATTTTGCAACGGCTCCGTTTTATCCTTTGTATACACTACTTAGCAGCTACACACAGACTGCAAAAGGCATATTACAAAGCATACCAGGGATAGCAAGGCTGCCGTAAAGAATGCAACAACCACACCTAAGAATACTGCTATAACGCTTGTAATACTTATAATAGCAATTGCTAAGAAGGACAGCAATATCGCTATAACTGCCGCAACAACAAGAAATATTCCATTTGCGCAAAAACAGGAAGCCAAATCACTATTTCTTGATAGAGCGGCTCTGGTTGCAATATAGATGCCTGCCGCCAGTATTATAGTGGACAAAATGAGCAAGATGATCGGCAAAGCTATCGAAATCGTGACTCCGCTAAAAATGACCGTTAAGGTAAAGACAACGCCTGCCACTATGCTCAAAAAAACCAAAAACCACTTGCATAAAGACGAAACATTCGTGCAACACATACCGCATACTCCTTTCAATTTAGTTGCGAAAATATCTCTCCGCACTACAGTATATGCGATATTTGAAACAATGCGAATGCAGGCAAAAACTTTTCAGCGATTTCATTGCTTATTTTTGTATTGGATTCGTGATCGTTTTTACGATCTCTAACGCTTTTTGCAGCTGTGTATCCTCTTCCCCCTGCGCAACCGGATAATCCGGTTCAATGCCATTCCCGTCAATCACATATCCCCCAGGCGTAAAATAATGCGCTATCGTGAGTTTGGCGGCTCCTTCTTTCAGCTTTATGATCGTTTGTACGCTCCCTTTTCCGTAGGTTTTTGCCCCCACCAATACAGCACGTTGATTATCCCGCAGTGTAGCTGCCAGCACTTCCGATGCAGATGCACTGTCTTCGTTAACCAAAACGACTAATGGCATTGTAATACAATCGGCATCGCTTTGATAGTTGTCATGTTGCTTGCCGTTTTTGTCTTCTATATGCACAATGTCACATGTTGGCAAAAACATATCTGCAATCGCGGCTGCACTGCGCAAAAGGCCACCGGGATTATCCCGTAAATCCAATACCATATGGGTACATTCGCACTGTTTCGCCTTCTCGATTGCATGTGCCATTTCACCTTCTGTTGGCGAATCAAAGCCGCGAATGGAAATATAGAATATATCCCCATACTGCTTTGTCGAAACCGTTTCTATATTGATGGTATCCGGCGTGACCGTCACTGTCTTTGTTTCCCCCTCGTGAACAAGCGCAATGGTGACTTCTTTTTTCTCTTTGTCACGCATTGCCCGGACGGCCTCCTTATAGGTTTCCGCTGAAACAGCAATATCGTCCACCCGCTTGATGGTATCTCCCGGACAAATTCCCGCTTTTGATGCAGGGGATTCTTCGAAAACTGAAATCACCACCATATCATTTTCCTGCATGGAAACCTCCACACCAATCCCTGTATAGAACGCTTCCATATCCTCTATAAAGGCCTGATATTCCTCCTCCGTCATGTAAACCGAATGGGGATCTCCAAGGACGTTCATCATGCCCTCTGCCGCCCCTTCGGTCAGCTTTGCCGAATCCACTTCGCCTGCATAGGATGTTTGAATAATAAACGAAAGCTTATCTATATCCGACAATGTAATTATCCTTGCAATAAAGCAAAGGCAGAGCGTACAAACCGCGCTGATCAGCGCGGTTATAACAATACATTTCTTTTTATGAGACAAAGCTATCCTTCCCTTCTGCTTTATCCATTTTATGCAATTCTTATCCAAAATATCCCATTGGATTTGTATAAGAACCGTTTTTCAAAACTTCAAAGTGCAAATGCGGCCCGGTGGAATTTCCTGTTGAACCAACCAGTGCAATTTTCTGGCCTCTTGTTACGGTTTGCCCTGCTTGTACCATGACTACACTGCAATGTCCATAAAGTGTTTGTAACCCGCCGCCATGGTCAATCACTACACAATTGCCGTACCCGCTGTTCCATCCGGCAAGTAGAACAGTGCCTTGTTCGGCAGCAATAATCGGTGTCCCATGTCCTGCCCCAATATCAATTCCCGTGTGCATCTTGTTTCGCTTCTGTATCGGATGGAAACGCGTACCGTAAGGAGAAGTAATATTGGTTGTGGCAGGCGATGGCCATTCCAATGCCCCGCCGCTGTATGTACTCTGAGAAGGCGTATTCTTCGTTGCAGTCATATTCCGGATTTCTTGCCGCAATGCTTCTTCTGCCGCATCTGCCGCATCAAGTGTTGCCTTATAGGATGCTTCGTCCGCCTGCAAGCTGGATATCACCTTTGACAGTGCACTCTTATTTGCATCCAGTGTCGCTTTTTTGTTGCTCTGTATTTCACGATTTAAAAGCACCGTTTTGTTGTTTTCCTCTAAAATCGCCTTTTTATCCTCAATAGCTTGTTGCGCCTCTGCCATACGCTGCATCACAGTACGGTCATATTTGGCAACCTGCGTAATCAGTTCAATGCGATTTAAAAGCTCTGCAAAGCTTTCTGCACCAAAAATTATATTTAAATATGAAACCGCATCCCGCTCATACATGACGCGCACACGCTCTTGAAAAATACCCTTGTATTCTTTTGCATCCTCTTCCGCTTTGATCAGCTCCGACTCCGCTTGCGCAATCTGTTCTTCATTCCTCGAAATCTGTGCGGATAGTGCATAAATCTCATTTTCCAACGCCGCAATATCTTTATCCAAGGCTTCTCGTTTCGTCTTTGCATCAGATATTTCGGATTGCACATTTTTAAGACCATTCTGTGCTTCTGTTTTTTTCTTTTGTGCATCCTGCAGCTTATTCTGTAAGGAAGAAACCGTATCGGCGCTGGTGAGCAAAACAGGCGCAATGACAGCTCCAATCATGGTAATTACAGCCACAATTGCAACAACCAACAACCACTTTCTTTTCTTATGCATGATAAAGTACTCCCTTCCGAAATCGCTTTTGTATCAAACCTTTAAATGCTGACGCACGGCAATACCGCTTCCTAATGCACCCATCAGTGCTCCAAAAAGAAGCAAAAGAATAAATAAAGAAAAACTTACCTGATTGACCTTTAAAATGGAAAATGCACTTAAAAAGTCCGTAGCCGACCGTGCAATATACCCATAGGCACCAAGACAAATCCCAAAGGAAACCGCACCGCCAATAATACCAACAATAATCCCTTCAATAATGAACGGCCAACGAATATACCAGTCTGTCGCGCCGACGTATTTCATAATATGGATTTCCTTCTCCCGCGCATAAACGGCCAGTTTGATGGAATTGGAAATAATAAATACGGCAATCAGTGCCAAAACAATCATGGCCACAATCAATGCAATCTTGATTGCATTCGTCACTTTGGATACCCTCTCGGTAATATCCTGTTGCTCACGCACCTCCTGCACACCCTCAATTTTCCGTAAACTATCTGCGATCTGTGCGGAGTTTTCCAAATCCTTTACCGTAATTGTATACGAAGCACGAAGAAAACCATCCTCGCGCATACCATCCAGCGAAACGCCGGCATCTCCAAGCATTTCTTTTGCATTTGCAAAGGCTTCATCCTGGGTTTCCAATTCTGCTTCTGTTACGCCGGGCGTACTCTGTATTTCGGAAGCCAATGCTTTTGTTGCCTCTTCGCTATAACTGCTATCCACAAAAGCAACCAGCTTGCAGTCCTCTCGTACCTGATCGGCTATGTAACTGAGGTTTACGCTAAACAGCATGAAAACCCCTAAAAAGAGAAGACAACCGGTCACCGTAATCACAGAGGCCAGTGTCATCCAAATATTAAATGCTATGCTCTTAAATGCTTCGCTGCAAAAATAGCGTAATTCTCTAAACACCAACTGTATACACACCCTCCCGTTCATCGCTGACAAGATGCCCTCTGTCCAACGTCAGTACGCGCTTGTGCATCTCATTGACAAGCTTTTCCGCATGGGTTGCCATCAATATCGTCGTTCCGCGGTTATTGATATCCGCTAAAATAGACATGATTTCAGCAGCCTTTTCACCGTCAAGATTGCCGGTGGGTTCGTCCGCAATTAAAATGGATGGGTTATTGGCAAGGGCGCGTGCCATCGATACGCGTTGTTTTTCACCGCCGGAAAGCTGCGAAGGGTACGCCCGCGCTTTATGCGAAAGCCCTACTAAATTCAGCACTTCCGGAATGCGCCGCCGCATTTGCCGCGAGGAAGCTCCTACAATACGCATTGCAAAGGCAACATTTTCATATACGGTTCTTGCAGGCAAAAGCCGAAAATCCTGGAAAACCACACCGATATTTCGACGCAGATACGGAATTTCTTTTCGGGTTAGTGACCCAATATCTTGCCCCTTAACGATTACCGTCCCCTCTGTGGGCACCTCTTCACATAGGAGCATGCGAATAATAGAGGATTTACCGGCACCGCTATGCCCGACCAAAAAGACAAATTCACCCTTGGATACATCAAAGCTTACATCGGAAAGCGCAAGCGCTTTATTATCTTCATAAATTTTTGTAACATGGTCAAAATGAATCATGATATTTTCCTTAGTTTTTTAGATTTTTGTGGGATTCGACACAAGATACCGCTTTACCATCATCGCAATTTTAAAGACAATTGCATGGTCAAATATCCGAAGATCAAGACCGGTAAGCTTTTGCACCTTATCCAAACGATACACCAATGTATTACGGTGCACATAAAGCTGCCGAGAGGTTTCGGAAACATTCAAATCATTTTCAAAGAACTTTTGAATTGTAAACAGCGTTTCAGGATCCAGGGAATCAATAGACTCTTTCTTGAAAACTTCCGCCAAGAACAGCTCGCAAAGGGTTGTGGGGAGCTGATAAATCAGACGACCGATACCCAAATTTTCATAATTTATAATATTGCGCTCTGTGTCGAAAACCTTTCCGACTTCCAGGGCAACACGTGCATCCTTATAGGATTTCGCCAAATCCTTAACGCTGGCCGCAATAGAACCAATGCCGATAATGACCTTGGCATACGCCTCACTATTCACTGTTTCCATAATTGTCTGTGCCATACGTTCCAGTTCAACTTGTGCAGTGCCGGGACGAAGTTCTTTCGCCAAAATTGTATTTTTTTCGTCGAGATTAAATACAAAATCGTGATTCCTCTCCGGGAAAAGATTTTGCAAAATCTCTACCAATACATGTGCATTTACGTTGCCGTCATTATTCCGAATGAGCATAATGACACGGGGCACCTCATAGGTAAGGTGCAGTTCCTTTGCACTCAGCAGAATATCGCCGGGCAGAACATTATCCAGAATAATATTTCGAATTAAATTCGTTCTGTCAAAGCGATCATCATGTAACTGCCGCATAGATTTAATTGTAATCGCAAGCATTTCTGCATATCTTAATGCCTCCTCATCCTCCCCCTCAACAAACAAGATGAATTCAGGTGTCGACCCGGCCGGAACGCCCAAAAACGTGAATCCCATATAGTGAATGGCTTCCTCCATGTGGTCTGTAAGATGTATTATTTCCTCTGCATTTTGCAGAATAGAAAAATCCTCCGGATAAGAGAAAAGAAAGGTTCCGTCATCGTACATGCCGACTCTGCGGTTCATAGAAATGCCCATCTGATATAAAACGCTTTGATATATTTTATTCGGCATAATATTCTCCTTTAATACATTATTTTTATAGCTATATAATATTATACATTTTTTTGGCGAATTTGCAAGGAAATTTTATAAAATTAACATAATTGTAACATTCTCTTTCGCGATTATTTGAAAGATTTGATAAATATGGCATAATTATTGTACAAAGCTAATATACTAATTTGGAGAATACATGATTAGACCATACGAAAGGGGCGTGTACCATTTGCATGACAAGAAATGCCTTGCCATGATTTTGGCAGGCGGGCAGGGCAGTCGGTTAGGCGTTTTGACAAAGCATATTGCAAAACCTGCATTGCCTTATGGCGGCAAATACAGGATTATCGATTTTGTTTTAAGTAACTGCGTTCATTCCGGCATAGATACCGTAGGAGTACTCACGCAATATCAACCATTAGATTTAAACACATATATTGGCAGCGGGCAGCCATGGGATTTAAACCGTAATCATGGCGGTGTTTTTATTTTACCCCCCTATTTAAAAACAGGCGCCGGAGAATGGTATAAGGGCACAGCCAATGCCATTTATCAAAACATGGGCTTTATAGAACGGTTTAACCCCCATCATGTGCTCATTTTGTCCGGTGACCATATATACAAAATGCACTACGGAAAAATGCTCGATATGCATATAGCGCGTGGCGCAGCTGCCACCATTGCGGTCTTTCGTGTGCCAATCAATGAAGCTTCACGCTTTGGCATCATGAATACCAATGCAGACGGCTGGATATGCGAATTTGAAGAAAAACCGCAGCGGCCGAAAAATGATTTAGCCTCTATGGGGATCTATTTATTTAACAAAGATATTCTAAAAAAGTATCTGACTTTGGATGAACAAAATTCTTCCTCGCAGAATGATTTTGGAAAAAATGTGATTCCCCGCATGCTTGAGGCCGGCGAAAAACTGTATGCGTACAACTTTGATGGGTATTGGAAGGATGTAGGCACAACCAAAAGTCTATGGGAGGCAAATATGGACTTAATCCGTACACCGCCCCGCTTTGACCTTTACGACCCGGATTGGACAATTTTCAGTCGCAGCACTGCACTTCCTCCACATTTTGTGGCAGAAAGTGCTCTTTTGTCAAATAGCATCGTTACCGAAGGCTGTGAAATATTCGGACGGATTCACAACAGCATTTTGTTTGCCGGCACAAAAGTCGGGCGCGGCGCGCGCGTATGCAACAGCATTATCTTCCCCGGCGCAAAAATCGAAGAAAATGCAGTGGTTGAAAAGGCTATTGTTGGCAGCGGAACGACTATAAAGCGTGATGCTTATATTGGGCAAAAGGATGGCAGCCGTCAATGGATAAATACTATTTGCGAAGATGACATAAGCATTATAGGAGACGGGCTCATAATTGACCGCGGCACAAGGCTTTGCAAAGGTTCTATGGTCGAAAAAAGCATATTGACAGGTAGAGAAGTCAGCGGCGCCGCATACGCGTAACCAGCAAAAAGGAGAATGAAAAATGCGAGATACAATGGGTATTATTTTCACGGAATCAGACGATGTGACCCTAAAGGAACTTACAGAGCTCCGTTCAACGGCAGCCTTGCCGGTCGCCGGCCGATACAGGTTGATTGATTTTGTTTTATCCGGCATGGTAAATTCCGGCATAATTAACGTAGGGGTAGCAACCAAGCACAAATATTCTTCGCTTATGGAGCATTTAGGTGCAGGCAGTGCTTGGGATTTGCAGCGCGAAAATTATGGACTGCATGTCCTTCCGCCCTTTGTCAGCCATGAGCAATACGGTATTTTAGGCGGGGAGATTGATATTCTTATGGGGATTATGCCCTATTTGCGTAACAGCCGTCAGCGCTATGTTGTTCTCTCCGAAGGCAATACGATTTGCAACATTACCTTCCGTGCCGCAATGGACATGCACAAAAAAAGTTGTGCGGATGTGACCATAATTTACAGAAAAGAAAAAGCGGAAAATCTGCCCCATTCTCTGGTCGCTGAAATTACACCGGAGGGGCGCGTAACAGGTCTTGAATATATGCCTCGCCGCCCTAAAAGCGTTTATGCTTCTATGGATATGTATATTTTGGAAAAAGAACTTTTAATCCGTATATGCGAAAGCTGTGCCGCCCGTGGCGAACATAGCTTCGTGATGGATGCCTTAGTCCGCAATCTCAGTAATTTAAAAATCTTTGGCTGGGAATACAAAGGCTATGCCGGCCGTGTTGACTCCACTGCTTCCTACTTCTCTTGCAATATGGATGTATTAAAAGAGGAGGTCCGGGCGGCGCTTTTCGGACAGGAAAATCCCATCTATACAAAGGTAAAAAACCGTATTCCCTCCAAATACGGAGATAGTGCTGAGGTTTCCGATTGTTTAGTGGCTGATGGCTGTGTGATCGAGGGAACTGCTGAAAACTGCATTATATTTCGCGGCGTAAAAATCGGCAAGCATAGTCATCTCAAAAACTGCGTAATTATGGAAAAGACACATATTGATACAAACTGTGAGGCAGAAAATGTTATTTTTGATAAAGAATGCTTAATGCGGGAAGGCAAAAGACTGATTGGTCAGCCCAGCTATCCTGTCATTATCCGAAAGGGGACTGTTGTGTGAAAAAATTGTTTATTTTTCCTCTTCTTATTTGTCTTATTCTGCCCGGGTGTGGCACAGAAACAAATGATATGAACGAGGAGAGTACGCCTGCCGCCCAAAACACCACCATTAAGGGATGGGGCTATCGACCCATGACCGATGCAAGACCGGAATTCACTGCAGAACAGATACAGGATATGGAAAAAAACAACTGCATTTATATGGGTGCTCCGGATAATGGCCTTTATTTAACCTTTGATGAGGGGTATGAAAATGGGTATACCGGGCAAATATTAGATGTGTTAAAAGAGAAAAACGTACCCGCTGCCTTTTTTATTACAGGCCCATATTTAAAATCTGAAACCGCGTTGGTTCGACGCATGGTGGAGGAAGGACATATTGTAGGCAATCATACAAATACACATCCGTCATTACCAACAATTACAGACGATGCCGCGCTGAAAGAGGAGCTTGCCGCATTGGACAGAGAGTTTTACGCGCTCTTTGAAAAGCCCATGCGGTATTTGCGTCCACCTAAGGGGGAGTATAATAGCCGCACGCTCCAGCTTACCAAAGCATTGGGATACACCAATGTTTTTTGGAGCTTTGCCTATAAGGACTGGGATACAAAAGACCAAAAGGGCGCCCAGTATGCCTTTGATAAAGTCATGAGCGGTCTTCATGGCGGTGCTGTTATCCTGCTGCATGCAGTCTCCTGTGATAATGCCGCCGCTTTAGGCAGTATTATTGATGCCGCGCGGGAAAAAGGCTTTGCGTTCAGAAGTCTGGATGCTTATGTAAGCGGAAACTAAGGCGCATCTCTTCGTCTGCGGTTAGAAATGATTATTTTCAACTCTGCATGTTGGGTTTAAAATATCCCCAGCTTGTGGTAGACCGAGTTCTTCGACTCTCTGGTCAGAGGTTGAAAAACGAAGGTATATTTTGGGAATGCAAATTCGTCGGCGTACATGGGTACGGCAGAGTTTGCATTCCCAAAAAGCAAGCACCTAAAAAAGATTTTCGATGTTTTTTCCTTGCGGTGTTACCATTTTTTGCAGTTTGGTGAAGATACCGAACGTTGGGTTTAAAATATCCCCAGCTTGCGGTAGACCGAGTTTTTCGACTCTCTGAGGGCGTAGCAGAACTGCTGCGCCCATTTCCTTTTTCTATACATATTTTTTTGTTGACAAGGCAAAAAAAATGCGATATAATACAAGAAACGAAACCAATAAAAAACAAATACGAAACAAAACGAAAGTTTAGGAGGGAAATTATGTACAAAGGCTTTTCGATTCGCGCGCCGTTTTTTGAAATCGGTCCCAAGGCATATTTGTATGGAGAAGAAATGCTCCGTCTTGCGAAGGTGATTGACAAAACAGCTGCTAAGTATGATGTGGATATTATCGTTACCCCCCAATATACTGATATTAAGCTTTTAGCGGACAACACGGAGCGTATTTTGGTTTTTGCACAGCATATGGACTACTTGCCGATTGGTCGCGGATTAGGCAGTGTTTTACCGGAAGCCGTGAAAGCAGCCGGGGCAGTCGGTGTTATGTTAAACCATGCTGAAAAACCATTAACCTTAGAGGCAATTGAAAAAACCATTCAGCGTGCTGACGAAGTTGGTCTTGGTACGATCGTTTGTGCTGATACCGCTGAAGATGTTCGGAAAATTGCAGAGCTTTCACCAAATTTAATTGTTGCTGAGCCTACCGAACTCATTGGTACAGGCCAAACCAGTGACCAAAACTACATAACCGAAACAATTCGTATGGTGAATGCCGTAAACCCGGATATCATGGTCTTGCAGGGTGCAGGTATTTCTAATGGCCAGGATGTTTACAATACCATTCATTGCGGTGCACAAGCCACCGGTTCAACAAGCGGTATTATCAAAGCAGCCGATCCCTATGCTATGGTTGAAGAAATGATTTACAACCTACGCAAAGCATGGGACGAACTGCATTAAAGGAGGCACTATGAAGAAGGAAGCACTCGAAATGGCACGCAAGGCATATGCAATCGAAAGCGAATGTATTCGTGAAATGCTCGACTATTTTGATGAAGAAGCCTTTTCTGCTGCTGTTGCTCTTTTAAAGGATGCACCACGCATTGGCACTTGCGGCTGCGGACATTCCGGCATTATATGCCAGCATTTCGCGCACTTGCTTTGCTGCATTGAACGTCCGGCGCGCTTTATCTCTCCGGCGGAAGCTGTGCATGGCGCAACCGGCTATTTGCAAAAAGGCGATGTATGCGTATTTGCTTCTCGCGGCGGTAAAACAAAGGAACTTATGCCTATCGCGGATATTTGCAAGGCCAAAGGTGTACATATGATTACCGTTACAGAGAACACTGCATCTCCCCTCGCGGAAATGGCAGATGTCGTTTTAAAGCAACATGTAAATCAAGAAACAGACAAATACAATGCACAGGGCACAACTTCAACCACTGCATTGTGTGTTATTTTTCACACATTGCAAACGGCACTCATTGAAGAAACCGATTATAAAAATGAGCAGTTCGCACTGATTCATCCCGGTGGTGCGGTGGGCGAACGGCTTAATAAATAAAAAAACAGGAGGAACGACACATGGAATTTAAAGTATTTCAAAAGGAACTGGAATTACAATCAAGAGGTTGGATTCCCACATTTCACGACGTATCCAAGGAGGTAGTAGAAATTGTAAAGGCATCCGGCATTCAAAATGGTACTGTATGCATTGCTTCTCATCACACTACCTGCTCTGTTATGATTCAGGAATGTTCTCATGATATTGATTCATTTGATCTCGAGTTCTTACAGCATGATCTTCTCGACATTATGCGGAAAATGATTCCGGATTTTGCAGAAGAGCATCAGTATCGTCATCCCGGACCGATTCATGCACAGTTTGGCAGATACGTCAATGAGCCCGGCGATTACACAAGCATGAACACAGATGGTCATCTGCGCAGCGTTTTCTTTGGCAGAAGCGAAACCATGACCATTAAGGACGGCGTTTTAGACGGCGGCGAATTTGCGCACATCTACTTTATTGACTGGGATCATGTACGTGCACGTCACAGACAGCTGAACATCACCGTTATGGGCACAACAGATAAAATTGAAGACAGAAAGTGGAATAATGGTGAAGTTATCAATACCCTGCGCAAGTATACCGATGAAGAAAAAGCATACGATATTCATTACAACTTACAGCAGGAAAGATAAAAACATGCTAAAAACCGAGGGCGCATATCCGCACCCTCGGTTTTTTATATGGTGTATTCTAAAGTTCCCGTACAGCTATGTCAATGAGGCCGTTTCCGCCTCTGTATAAGCAATCAAATCCCTGGGTGCTAAAATGATTTGCCCCCCTCGCACACCGGCACTGACAGATATTTCCGCCTTATCCAAGCAGCTTTCATCTATAAAGGTTTTATACTTCTTTTTCATGCCTATGGGCGAACAACCGCCTCGAATATAGCCGGTCAGCGGAAGAAGCTGCTTCATTTCAATCATTTCGACTTTTTTGTTGCCGCTGATTGTAGCAATTTTTTTCATATCCAAAGTTTTATCCACCGGAATACAAAATACAAGTATGCCGGTTTTATCCCCTTTGGCGACTAATGTTTTGAATACCCCGGAATACGATAATCCAAGAGAATCCGCGATATGTGTGCCCGATAAGTCTGATTCGTCCACCGCATACTCTGCGACCTTGTAGGCGATCTTAGCTTTATCTAAAAGCCGCATAGCATTTGTCTTATTCATACATTTCACTCTCTCTACGAAAACAATAATTGCGCGTAAGTCGGCATCGGCCAATAGCTTGCTGCTGTGAGCCTTTCTCCTTCATCTGCGGCCTCTCGTACCTCATCCATTGCACGGCGAATAAAATCTTTGTAAAAGCCGGCAGCAATGTGACAATCGGTATATTTCTCTGCCTGTGCAAGCAGTTGCCTCAAATCCTCCGTTTTTGTGTACAGCGTATCTATGACCTGATACAGTTTTTGCATCTGCGATTTTTCGGGAAACTCTGTGTTGCCAAGAAGCTCCTGCCGAACCTTCACCCTGTCGGCCACATCCTTTGCATAACGGCTGATTGCCGGCAAAATATCCCGTGTTGCTATATCCAGTGCAGTTAAGGCTTCAATATGTAACACTTTTGTATATTCCTCTGTTAGAATTTCATAGCGAGAACGCATTTCGCCCTCTGTAAAAATATTGTGCCGTGCAAAAAGCTTGATGTTTCTTTCGCTGACAAAATAGGGCAATGCCTCCGGTGTTGTCCGTAAATTCAAAAGTCCGCGTCTTGCTGCTTCGTCTGCCCATTCTACTGCGTAATTATCGCCGCTGAACACAATTCGCTTGTGTTTTGTATAGGCCTCCCGAATCAATGCTCTGACATCATTTTCAAAATCCAGAGATCCTTCCAGCTTTTCCGCATACTGCGATAGTGCGTCGGCAACGATCGTATTGAGTACAATGTTCGGTTCAGCAATAGATAAGGAGGAACCAACCATGCGAAACTCAAATTTATTTCCCGTAAAAGCCATGGGCGAGGTACGGTTACGGTCAGTTGTATCCTTTGCAAACCTCGGCAGAACACGAACACCAACCTTCATTTCATGCTTTTCTTTTTCGCTGTATGTTGTTCCGGCTGCAATTGCATCCAAAACCTCTGTCAGTTCATCTCCCAAGAACACGGAAATGATTGCCGGCGGTGCTTCATTTGCCCCTAACCGATGGTCATTTCCAGCTGTTGCCACAGAAAAACGCAACAAATCTTGATAGGTATCCGACGCTTCAATCACGGCGGTCAGAAATAGCAAAAATCGTAAATTCTCAGACGGTGCCGCGCCGGGATCCAAAAGGTTTTCTCCACTACTTGTTGAAAGCGACCAATTGTTATGCTTGCCACTTCCATTTACACCGGCAAAAGGTTTTTCATGCAGAAGGCAAACCAGTCCATGCTTTTCCGCAACACGCTTCATCATTTCCATCGTAAGCTGGTTGTGATCTGTTGCTGTATTCACCGAGGTGAAAATCGGCGCAAGTTCATGCTGTGCCGGTGCCGCCTCGTTATGTTCAGTTTTTGCGAGAACGCCAAGTTTCCAAAGCTCTTCATCCAAATCCTGCATGAAGGCTTGTACGCGTGGTTTGATAGTTCCGAAATAATGGTCATCCATTTCCTGTCCTTTTGGCGGACGAGAACCAAAAAGTGTGCGGCCTGTAAAAACTAAATCCTGCCGCTTTTTATATAAATCTTTGTCGATTAAAAAGTATTCCTGCTCTGCGCCTACCGTAGGAATAACGCGTGCAGTTTCCGCATCGCCGAATAATAAAAGAATACGCTTTGCCTGCTTATTCAAGGCTTCCATAGAGCGCATAAGCGGCGTCTTTTTATCCAAACACTCCCCGCCATAGGAGTAAAAGGCTGTCGGAATAAACAACGTGTTGTCTTTTACAAAGGCATAGGATGTTGGATCCCATGCTGTGTATCCTCTGGCTTCAAACGTAGTTCTGAGGCCTCCGGAAGGAAAGCTGGAGGCATCCGACTCTCCGCGCATCAGCTCTTTGCCGGAAAACTCCATGATGACCCCGTCTGCCCCCACAGGAGAAATAAAGCTATCATGCTTTTCTGCTGTAATACCGGTCATCGGCTGAAACCAATGTGTATAATGGGTCGCGCCTTTTTCTACCGCCCATTCCTTCATTGCTTTCGCAACAATATGCACAACGCCTGCATCCAGCCGTTTCCCTTTCTCGACTGTTTCCTTCACAGCCTTGTAGGTAGCCTCCGGCAAACGTTCCTGCATAACATGGTCGCCAAAAACCATACTGCCAAACAGTTGCGGTATTTTGTTCATTGTTTCTCCTTTCTACAGAAGCAAAACGCCTGCATCCTCACAAACACGCCTTGTTTCCTCGTCCCACAAAGATGCCTGCACCTCACCGATATGTGCTTTGCCAAGCAAAAGCATGCAAAGACGCGATTGCCCAATGCCGCCGCCGATTGTCAGCGGTAATACTCCATCCAATAGCATCTTATGGAAAGGCAAAGCTGCTCGTTCCTCTGCCCCTGCACAGATAAGCTGCTCACGCATGGACGTACTGTCCACACGGATACCCATGGAGGAGATCTCCAAAGCTGCGCCTAAAGTTTCATTCCATAAAAGCAAATCACCGTTTAACTTCCAGTCATCATAGTCCGGTGCACGTCCGTCATGTGGCTTGCCGGAGCGAAGTTTGCCGCCAATTTGCATAATGAAAACAGTTTTATGTATTTTCGTTATCTCATTTTCGCGCTCTTTTGCCGTTAAATCCGGATACCTATCTTCCAGTTCCTGCGAAGTAATAAATGTTACTTCTTTTTCCGGCTTGCATGGCAGAGCCGGGTAGTTATCACGTAATACAGCGGCCGTTTCACAAACTGCAGCCATAATGCCACGCACGGTTTCCTGTAAATAAGAAACTGTTCTTTCCTCTTTTGTGATAACCTTTTCCCAATCCCATTGATCCACATAAACCGAATGAATATTGGAGAGAATTTCATCTCTTCGAATCGCATTCATGTCTGTATAAAGACCTTTGCCCGGACGGAAATGATATCGATAGAGTGCCATACGTTTCCATTTTGCCAGAGAATGGACAATTTCACCTTTTTGTCCTACTGCCGGTATGTCAAAAGAGACAGGGCGCTCTACCCCATTCAAATTGTCGTTTAGGCCGCTGTTTGGGTCAACAAAAAGTGGTGCGGATACACGATGAAGATTCAATTTTTCCGCAAGGGCATCTGCAAAAACTCGCTTTACAAGCCCAATGGCTATTTGTGTGTCAAAAGCGTCTAAAATCGACCGATATCCAGCCGGAATAAATGAAGAATGCATAATGATTCCCTCCTACAATGATGCTTAATATTCTATCGCAAAACCATTCTATTGTCAAGTTTAAGTTTACAAAAAGCCTGATTCTCTGCATTATTTTTCTTTTCCGGTTCTAAAACTGAATCTCGTCCCATATATAAGAATATAAAAAAGCCATGTGGTATGCAAGGAGGTTATTATGTTAGACGAAAAAAGATTTGCAAAGACTGCCCAGCGGGAGGTCATACATAACTTAATTTTGGAAAACCGAAAAAAACTTACCCTTTCCGGCATTGAGGATGTGGACTGCTTTGACGAGGACAGCATCACACTGTTTACCGATACCGGTACCCTTACCATTCGCGGCGCACAACTCCACATTAATAAGCTTTCTGTTGAAAGCGGCGAAGTTACAATCGAGGGTGAAATTGATTCTCTTGTTTATACGGATGGGGATACGCATAAGGGACACGGTTTTTTAAGCAGATTGTTCAGGTGAGGCAGTGGCTGTTTCCGTAACAAATCAATTGCAGGTATTTCTGCTCTCTATCCTGGGCGGTGTCGGTGCCGGTCTTTTGTTTGATCTGTTTCGCACCTTTCGGCGATTCGTCCGAAGCGGCACCGCCTGGGTTGGTGTGCAGGACCTTTTTTTCTGGCTCATATTCGCTATTGCAGCCTTTGTGTTTCTTTACTATTGCAATGACGGAGAGCCGCGTTGGTATATTTTCTGCGGCATGCTTTTGGGCGCCGTACTCTATCATTGTGCCGCACGAAATTATGTAGTATCTTTTTTTGCCCTGCTCACAAAAAAAATACTGTCCTTACTTGTCCTGATATGTAGAATTCTACTTTTCCCCTTCCTTGTGCTATATAAAGGACCTATCCTGTTTTTTTATCGTCCAATCCGGCGGTTCTGCTTGTTTTTTAGTAAAAAAACACATGCATTGGCAGGCGGAATGCTAAAAAAGGGAAAAAAAATAAAAAAAAGGCTAAAAATGTATTAAAAAGTCTTTACAAATCGTTTTTTTTACGATATAATATTTTCAAAGTGGGGTTTATGCATGAACAAGAGAAAAAAACAGATAAAAAAACATTTGAATATCCGTACTTTTCTCATGGTAGCACTTATCATGTATCTTTCTTATGCTATCATCTGTCAAGAGGTTTCCTTGCATGAGAACAACAGGCAAATTGTCTCTTTAAAGGAGGACATTGCCTCCGCCGAGGCTTCACTTACACAAGTGCAGAATTTAGGTGCTGTTTCTTCCTCCGATGCTTATATCGAACGTATGGCACGAGAGAAGCTGGGTCTTGTTTTGCCGGATGAAACCGTTTTTGTGGATGTAACCGGTCGATAATCGGTTATATTCTTGCATATATTTTTTGCTAGAAACTTACTTGCCGAAGGGAGAAAAATACGCTTATGTCGCTTGAGGTTGGAAAAATTGTTGCGGGTCGTGTGGACGGTATCACAAATTTCGGCGCCTTCGTTAGCATTGGAGATGGCAAAACGGGATTGGTGCACATTTCAGAGGTAGCATCGGAATATGTGAAAGATATTCATGACTTCTTGCAGGAAGGACAAGAGGTACGTGTTAAAATTGTTTCTCTTGAGCCGAATGGAAAAATTGCGCTCTCCATTAAGCAAGCTGTGGAAGAAAAACCACGTACACAAGCAAAAAAACCTGCTGAATTTGAGTGGACGCCCAAACGGAGCTCTGCTCCTGTTTCCTTTGAGGATAAGCTTTTGCAGTTTAAGCATGACAGTGATGAACGTATGCAATCTATACGAAGAAACACAGAAGTTTCAAGTCGTCGTGGTTTCTCTCGTCGCGGAAATTAATAGACAGTCTTAACCCGAGGCTTGCCTCGGGTTATTTTTTTGAAAGGAGGTCTTTTATGCAAATCTATCCTGCTATCTACTTGCTTGATGGAAAATGTGTTCGCCTTTCTCATGACAACAGCGATGTTACTTTGTATCACGAAAGACCTCTGGAACTGATGCATAGATGGATAGAAATGGGAGCTACACATTTGCATGTTGTTGATTTAGACGCCGCTCAGTACGATCGTCCTATCAATGTCCGTTTATTGCGCCACATTGTAAACTTTGCCGATCTTTTTGTCCAAATTGATGCCGGCATACGCTCTACGCACACCATTACAACCCTTTTGCGTACCGGTGCCGCCCGCATCGTGCTCGGTAAAATTGTAACGAAGAATCCGCTTTTTGCCATGCATGCCGCAAAGCGTTTCCCACATCAAATTGCGTGTAGCATTGAATCGAAAAACGGCATTTCCACGATTCCCGGCCGTCTGAAAACTTCCAGTATTCCTTCCATTACGCTTGTGCACGCCCTGCAAGGGGTAGACACGATCATATACTCGGATACGAATACGGATCGCAGTATGGCCGGTCCCAATCTCCCCATATACGCCTCTATGGTGAAGAATTCCGGCGTTAAAATCATTGCTTCCGGCGGTATATATACGGAGGATCATATTCAATCCCTTGCCGATGTTGGCGTAGACGGCGTAATCATAGACACTGCAATTTATGATGGAATCATTTCTCTTGATAAAATCATTCAAAAATACAATTCATATAAAGAGAAGTAACCTTATGAAATAGACAAAAATTGTATGCACCTTGGCTCCAAGCACGGATAAAGAAGATATCCTCAAAAAGCTAATGCCGGGCGGCATGAACGTTGAAGTGAATAAAAGGTTTTCGCAAAGAGACGACGGAAATTATGGGGAAAAACTTTGCTCGACGGCGCGGAAAAAGTGGAACGATAGAGCTTTGCAAACATAGTGCCCTGCACATTTTCACTGTTCGTATGTACCCACTCTGCAATAAATCGCACACTTAAGCACTTGAAATGCTTCATCTGATATTTCGCCTTTCGTGAGCTTTATGTAACCATCTACTTTTTTACGCATGAGTCTGTCAATCTGATTTTGGATATGTTGCACCTTACTTCTGTGCATTTTCGCTTTTTCCTAAATTTCGTTTTTATTTTTATAATATCTGCCGTTCTCAACAGCTCGGTTTCTATAGCTTTCCAACCACATCCACTATTTCCTGATGACTTATACGCTCTCCTAAACACTCTGCACTATCAACATAAGTTTTATGTCTGCAATAATAGTTCCTACTTGATTGTGTAAGAAGGTGATTACAGCCACCACACCGAAGCAAACCTGTAAAAAGCTTTTATTGTGTTCTTTCTTTGTTTTGTTTGGATTTATAAGTTGTACGCTATAGATAATTATATTTACTTCAAACCGGTTGTCGGACTTGTTATTCCTCCGGTCCAGAGAGTAGCCCATATTGACTCAACTTTATTCTTAAGTTCTCCTGTAATCATACATATCATAATACCTCCAAAATAATGTTAAAATGGTTTCCATTCGCACTTATTACAATTCATCCTGGTTAGTTACACGGGAGTATATTTTCCCCAACCTGCTTAATCAAATTTCTATAATAAGAGAATGGTTGACAGTCTATTTTACAGATGCGCAACCCAAGGGGCTGTAGATTAACTTTTCAATGGAGTTCACATATTTCCTCTATTGATTGTCATTGCATTCTTTTGAAACGATTGATAATGTCTACTATTTTTTTGATTTTAGAGGTTATTATCAAATTCCCTCTTGAAAACCTACAAAACATATGTTATTATAGTAATATAATTTCAAAATTGCAATACCACAACAAAAGAGGTGTGTTTTATGAAGATATCCACAAAAGGAAGATATGCCCTGCGCATGCTGATAGACCTTGCAGAGCATTCGGGTGATGGCTTTATTGCTTTAAAAGACATTGCAGAGAGGCAAGGTATATCGAAAAAGTATTTGGAACAGATAGTCCCCATTTTAAATAGATCCGATATACTGCAAACGAATCGTGGCTTTCAGGGCGGTTATAAGCTGGCACAAGCTCCCGGAAAATACACGGTAGGAACCATTTTGCGTCTTACGGAAGGCAGCCTTGCTCCGGTTGCCTGTCTTGATCAAAATCCTATACAGTGCGAACGCAGCAAGGAATGTATAACACTTCCTATATGGCAAGGGCTGAACAAAGTAATAAATGATTATCTTGATAATATAACATTACAAGATATATTAGATCAGCAAAAAGAACTCTATTCTAATGATTATATGATTTAATACGAAACAGACAGAGGCCATAAATAGCTTCTGTCCGTTTTCTCTATGAATTATATAACTTTTTACTAAAATACCTGTCTCCACGGTCAGACATAATAACCACTATATTACCTCTCGCTCCTTCAACCATCAGTTTTAAGGCAGCAGACAGCGCTGCTCCAAATGAAGAACCCGCAAAAATTCCTTTCATAATGATCTAACGGGTTGCTCCGATTTTTAACTGCTCCAAGGATATTGCTCCGGGAATGGAACGCTTGATTTTATCAGCCTTCTCAGCTGCCCCCAGCATTCCGTCTTCTCTTGGAGTATGGATAATTTCAATACCGAGAGCACGCATTCCTTCGGTTTTGGTTAATTTGAACATCCGTTTCATCACGAACACCCCTGACTTAAATACACTGAATAGTGAATATGAATTACTCTGAAAACATAGGTGTGGACAAATATCTGTCGCCTGTATCCGGAAGCAAAGCTACAATGATTTTCCCTTTATTCTCCGGACGCTTTGCAAGCTCAGTTGCCGCAAATACAGCAGCACCGGAAGATATACCGACAAGCAAACCTTCCTTCTTTGCCAATGTTCTGCCTGTTTCAAAAGCATCTTCATTTTCTACTGCTATAATTTCATCGTAAATTTTGGTATTAAGTGTATCCGGTACAAAACCGGCACCGATACCCTGAATTTTATGAGGACCGGGGGTTCCTTTAGAAAGCACAGGTGAACCTGCCGGCTCAACAGCAACAATCTTTACATTCGGATTTTGTGATTTTAAGTATTCACCTACACCTGTTACTGTACCTCCGGTACCAACACCTGCAACAAAAATATCAACCTTTCCTTCTGTATCATTCCAGATTTCAGGGCCCGTTGTGGCCTTATGTGCTTTCGGGTTTGCATCATTGGTAAACTGACTTGGAATAAAACTGTTCGGTGTTGCATCTGCCAGCTCCTTTGCCTTGCTAATTGCGCCCTTCATACCTTTTGCGCCCTCAGTCAAAACAAGCTCCGCACCATATGCTTTAAGAAGATTTCTGCGTTCAACACTCATCGTTTCCGGCATAGTAAGGATAATCTTATATCCACGTGCTGCCGCTACTGCTGCAAGACCGATACCGGTGTTACCGCTCGTAGGTTCTATAATAACAGAATCGGGCTTTAAAATTCCTTTTTCTTCTGCATCATCAATCATTGCTTTTGCAATTCTATCCTTCACGCTTCCTGCAGGATTAAAATACTCCAGTTTTGCAAGGATTTTGGCAGAAAGTTCCTTGTTCTTTTCATAATTTTTGAGTTCTAAAAGCGGTGTACCGCCTACTAAATCTGTAATACTTTCATATGTTTTCATAGAAAATCGCTCCTTTTATTTTTTATAGAATCATAATGTCCATTAGCTTAAGATTATCCGCGACAACATCGTTCTTTTCTATGTATTTTCATACAATACACCTCCGAATTCCCTATATTACCTACCTGTTTTATAGGTATTATTATATCACTATCATTTTATTTTGTCAATACCTTTTTCCAAATTTGCATCAAAAAGTTTTTCAACCACTTTACCGATAAAAATATATTACCAATTGTTAGAATTCAACAAAGGAGGCATTTGATGCCGTTTTGGCGACTGGTATCTGCAGCGGATGAATTGGCAAACGCAGCCTGAATGGAATATTAAAACAACGGGTGTTGTATTTACAATAGCAGCGGCGATAAATGCTTTTTCCAATATCGGGGATTCTATTTTAATCTGTCAGCCTGTATATTACCCATTTGCAAATGTGGTTGCTGCAAACAATAGAAACCTTTTAGTGTCACAGCTTCAGCTATCCGGCGGCAGATATGAGATTGATTTTGATGATTTGGAAAAGAAAATTACCGATAATTTTGTCAAGGTATTCCTCTTGTGTTCCCCTCATAACCCTGTAGGACGAGTATGGACTAAAGAAGAACTTTTAAAGATTGATGTGATTTACACAGATAATGCAGCAACAACAAAAATGAGCAAGACAGCAATTAACGCTATGCTACCATACTTTGACACAATATACGGTAACCCATCAAGTCTCCACACAGTCCGGCTTCCCGGTAATGTAAATGTATGCTTCGAGGCAATTGCGGGTGAATCACTTCTTCTTTTGCTTAGTGAAAAAGGAATTTGTGCATCTTCAGGTTCAGCCTGCACATCAGGCTCTTTAGATCTGAGTCATGTTCTTCTTGCAATCGGAAGCAGAATAGTAAAGTCCGGTCATGTCTTTGATAACATACATAAGGTCAGCGAGTGCGATTCCGCTGACAACCGAAGTTTCCTTGATAAGAAAATTCACGTTTGCACATATACCGGGAACCGATATGGAAAGTGCCTGCGGAAAGACCACTTCTTTCATTTGTGAGCCACCGTCCGAGTCCGAGACTCTGAGCAGATTCAATCTACACTTTATCAATTGCTTCAAATCCGATTTTAGGAAGTCCAAAATAGAGGAAGAAAAGTTGAACCAACAGCGGTGTATTTCGGCTTAACTCTATGTAAACAGCAATAATTCTGTGCAGAACCGGGATTCGGTAATATCTTATGATTGCACATATAAAGTCTACGATCAAAGAGAAAAGTATTCCCCAAAATGCTATTGCAACTGTCAGCTTTGCCGCATCAATATACATTGGCAAGTATTTTGCAATAAAGTCAAAATTAAACTCCATCCTATTGGTTCCTCCTTCCCTATATCATATATAAAATTCAGTTCTGGTTTATTTTGATTATTATTGCACTGCATCAAAGCCACTCTGTAAATCAGCGATAATGTCATCAATATGTTCAATACCGATTGAAAGACGGATTGTATTAAGCTTGATACCCTGATCAATGAGTTCTTCTTCGGTAAGTTGACTGTGGGTTGTGGTCGCAGGGTGGATTACAAGACTCTTGGCATCTGCCACATTGGCAAGCAAGGAAAAGATTTTAAGATTATCAATAAACGTATGCGCTTCTTCCTGTCCGCCCTTGATTTCAAATGTGAAAATTGAACCGCCGCCGTTGGGGAAATACTTCTGATATAATGCGTTATCAGGATGGTCGGCAAGTGACGGATGGTTAACCTTTTCAACCTGTGGATGATTTGCAAGGAATTCTACAACCTTTTTGGTGTTTTCAGCGTGACGTTCTAAACGAAGTGAAAGCGTTTCAACACCCTGTAAAAGAAGGAATGCTGCAAAAGGTGAAATTGTAGCACCGGTATCACGAAGAAGTATTGCACGGATATATGTAACAAATGCAGCCGGTCCCACGGCTTTAGTAAATGATACACCATGATAGCTCGGATTTGGAGCAGCGATTGCCGGATAATTACCGGAAGCTTCCCAATCAAATTTTCCTGAATCAACAATCACGCCGCCGAGTGTTGTTCCATGTCCGCCAAGAAACTTTGTTGCGGAGTGTACTACGATATCTGCACCGTGTTCAATCGGGCGAATAAGATACGGAGTACCGAAAGTATTATCAACAACCAGAGGTAAGCCGTGCTTATGAGCAATTTCTGCGAGTGCATCAATATCAGGAATATCGCTGTTCGGGTTACCAAGTGTTTCAATATAAATTGCTCTTGTGTTCTCCTGAATTGCCGCTTCAACTTCGTTAAGGTCGTGAATATTTACAAATGTTGCGGTAATGCCGAAGTTTGGCAGTGTATGTGCAAGCAGATTATAGCTGCCGCCATAAATGGTTTTCTGTGCTACGATGTGACCGCCATTCTGTGCGAGTGCCTCGATTGTATAAGAAATTGCTGCAGCACCGGATGCGAGTGCCAAAGCTGCAACACCGCCTTCAAGCTTTGCGATACGCTGCTCTAATACATCCTGTGTGGAGTTGGTAAGTCTGCCGTAAATGTTCCCTGCATCGCTAAGACCAAAGCGGGCAGCAGCATGAGCTGAGTTTTTAAATACATAAGAAGTAGTTGCATAAATCGGTACTGCTCTTGCATCCGTTGCGGGATCTGGATTCTCCTGCCCTACATGAAGTTGCAGTGTTTCAAATTTTAATTCTGACATAATATTGATTTCCTTTCATTATTTAGATTCATATATGGATTTTAATTTTTACAGTAATTTATGTTATTCGGGGCTCTACAGTGTTGCATTCGTCCAAATCGAAAGTTCGCTCTGACGAGCTTTTCAAAATATAAACTCATTTTTTACACCTTCCTAAAAACAAAAAGTCTTTTGCCAACTAATATTGACTTTTTGTTATTTCGTCAATTGCTAACGCAATCTCCTACATAATAATAAACCGGTTGACTCCGATAAAGTCTCCCGGTTAAAAGCAATGTTAAACCGCTTATCTCAAGCGACACAATGTTTTTCTCAGTGACGGAGAACATATCGGATATAAATGCACGCAAAGTCATGCACATACAACAAATCGACATGCACATTCCCATCAGAATGCTAATAGTTATGTATATCTTATCCATGATTGTGTTCTCCTCTCTTGATGCATTCCCTACCTCTTAGGTTGGTATGATTATAACACTTAATATCTACTTTGTCAATAGGTTTTATAAGTATTTTCAAAAAAATTTTTTATTTATTCCTTCTGCACCCCTTTGACAGAAAAAAGAGCACTGCTTACTGCAATGAAAACAGTAATTTGTGCTCTTTGTGAAATTAAAACTACTTCGGATAACACACCAACAGTTAAGAAATTGCTTTTTTCATGCTCTTTACATATTCGCCGACAGGCTCGGCGGCATCTCTGCCATACTTTTCAATAATCTTTATAATTGCACTTCCCACAATAGCACCGTCAGATAACGCCGCCATCTTCGCTGCCTGCTCAGGGGTAGATATGCCAAAGCCTATTGCACATGGGACATCTGTATTCTGACGCACCTTGGAAACAAGGGAGTCTAGGTCGGTTGTTATTTCGCTTCTTGTTCCGGTTACGCCAAGGCTTGATACTATGTAAATAAAGCCTTCTGCTTCTTTGGAAATCTTCGCAATTCTGTTATCCGATGTGGGAGCAATAAGTGAAATTAAATCCACATCGTATCTGTGGCAAGCATCTGAAAATTCCTCTTTTTCTTCAAAGGGCAAATCAGGCAGGATAAGACCGTCAATTCCTATCTCGTTACAGATGGAAATAAACTTTTCCGCACCATATGAGAATA
>JAQXGO010000045.1 GCA_029006755.1 Clostridia bacterium
ATCCGCAATAAAAAGGAGAATCAGCCACCAGCCTCTCTGGGACTTCCATATTTTAGAGAAGAACGATAAAGATAAGCAATAAAAGGAGCCGTAGCAAAATGATGATTCAAAATCTTTTTGCTACGGCTCCTTTTGGGGCTGGAGAAAAATAGTGCAGAATGGACAAACTGCGCCAAAGCCGCAGGCTTTGGGTCCCCCGAAGGCGTACACAGGTACGTCGAGAGGCGAAGTTTGTTCATAGCATAAAGCATTTTTATTTTAAGAAATGCATGGTTTAGCGAATTTCCACCCTAACTTTTTGACGCATATATGGCTTATTCTCTTATTTGCAAGCATCGTATGCGTTATGCGGTCTGTGCATTTTTCTACGGCTCCTTGTTTTATTGATTCTTTTCGATCCATTGCGCATGGTATTCTTCAGAAATCTTCTCTGTTTTTAAAAGCCTGAATTTTTCTGCCAAGGCATCCACGCTATATTTTGTCATTGCCGCCGCCAATGTTGGCGTCATGGTAAAATCGGCATTGCACGCATAGGAATTTGGATAATCCGCCATCCATGCAAAGGGTGAATAAATGCCCGCTGCAGAAAGCGCATCAAATTGATGCATAGACCTCCCCTTTTCCCCATCAATTTCGCTAAGTTCCACCCATTGCGGACATATATCATATATCCATGCGGTTTCTGCCATGCCTGCATGACCGTCTTCATATTTATTTTCCACAAAATTTTGCAGAATTTCTAAATCGGCATCTGTCAAATTCGGGAACTCTTTCTTTCCCTTTCGGGCATAGTATTTCAAAAAGGTTTTCGGAAAAGGGATGGACAGATCACAGGAGAAAACCAAATATGGTTTCCGTTTTTGCAACACGCCTCGAACAAAATTCTTGAGCATATACATATTTCCGCCATGGCCGTTCACAATGATAATTTTCTTAAATCCATTTCGTCCGATTTCATCGCAGATTTCCCCTAATAATTGAAACAACAGGGCGTGGGACAATATAATCGTCCCCGGGAACTCCCCCGCACCGCTTTTTTCCCCAAAATAAATGGTTGGAAAAACGCAGACCGACTCTTTTTCTGCTGCTCTTTTGGCAATTGCGGCGGCCTCTATGGCATCCGTTCCTACGGGCAAATGGTTGCCATGCGCCTCCATACAGCCAATCGGTACTGCACAAACGCCTGCCGCATTTTCAATCGCCTTCCTAAATTCTCCACTTCTTATTTCTTCCCAAAGCAATCGTATTTCCCTTTCTTACATCCGCTTATAAAGTAGGTAATTCTTGTAGATACTTGCGCAAAATGTCCTGTGAAAAACCATTATTCTCAATAATTTCCTTATAGAAATATGCGCTGGGCTTCATGGTGCGCTGAAACGTATTTTGATCCACATTCAAAAGGCCAAACCGCGGCAAAAAGCTACCCCACTCATAATTATCCATGGTAGACCAATACAAATAGCCCCGTACATCTGCGCCCATTTGCATTGCCTCATATATCGCATTCAGATAAAGTGAGAGATAGACAATACGAAAACGGTCATCATCACAGCTGCATCCGTTTTCTGTAATATAAATCGGCCTGTCATGAATACGGTCCAGCTGTGCAATCATATTTTCCGGATACATTTCTTCCAAATAAAAATCCTTCGGAATCATCTTCAGCAGCTTGTGTCTGTATCGTTCCCCGAAGCCATTTGCTTTACGGGCATCCGCCATTGTACGCGTGTACATGTTGATTGCCCAAAAATCCAAGCTCCCCTTAACTTCCTCGCAGATTTCTCCCTCAGTAAAGGGCAGAAGGATTTCTCCGGTACGAATCGCATGCAGGAAAAAGCCGTTTGCGCTCCAATCGAGATACGAAGCCATAACCGGATCAAATGCATCGTAGGGGCGCTTTGGCGTGTACTGCACAAACGCATGCGCGGAACTCACCGGCGCATCCGAATACTGTTTGATAATATGATACCCTCTTGCATGGAACCGCAGTGCACTGCGCTTTTTCACAAAATGGGCTTCCGTAAATCCCAAATTAAACTCATTTAATACATTCCACGCATAGGCATAAGGTGCAATGCGGGGTAAAATATAATGCAAGTACCGTTCAAAATATGGCAAATTTTCCGGATTAGAAATGCCACCCAATCGGGCAAACCATGCAGGTACAGTAAAATGCACAAGTGTTATAAATACTTTGATATTCTTCTCCTGCAAGCGCTGAAGCTCATCTAAATAGTGCTGCACTGCTTCTTCGCAAAATTGCCCTTCCTGTGGCTCAATTCTTGCCCATTCAATACTCATCCGGTATGCTTTATGTCCTAATTTTGTTAATAGATCTACATCCTCTGCTACCATTTCATAGTGATTGCAGGCAGCACCGGAGACACTATCTGCATTCACAAAAATACCTGTCTTAGCTTGCTCATCTGCCCAAAAGTCGCTATGTATATTCATGCCTTCAATTTGATGCCCCGCTGTGCCGCTCCCCCATAAAAAACCTTCCGGGAACTGTATATCCGGCAATGAAAAAACATCATACATCGCTTCCACTCCTTTTTGCCTACTATATCATATTGCATAAAAAAAATCAAGTAGAATTATGAATGAGTGCAAGGCAAAAGTCTACTAATACTGTTTTTTTGTGTTATTCCAAAGGCAAGTATGCAGAATTTCAAGGAATCGATCGTCCCTACTGAAAATTTAATGTATTTTTGACAAATACACCTCGAAATGAACCGATTCATACAGCCGGTGCGCCACACAACTCGGCAATGGTTTGGAAAGCGGATACACGCGGCTTATCTCTTCCGGAAAATTTTTGATTCTTGCGATGATTGTTCTTGCAAAAGTCAACGTTTTATGGTAGAATTGAGA
>JAQXGO010000046.1 GCA_029006755.1 Clostridia bacterium
TCCTGTCCCTGTTCATATTACTGTAATAGCAACCCAATTTTAACCTACTTAAAGGAGGCTGACAGTTATGGACAAAAAGAAAACTCAACAAGATTATACAAAGAACTTTTTTAAAAATGGCGATGCTCCTGACAAGCGTCAGCTCTCCCAAAAGTGGACCCAACTGATTAGCCGACAGGAGAAAGCCAAGGCTGCAAAAAGGTAGATATGAAGACATTTTATGGTTTAATAATTACAATATAGGTTTGAAAGCCTGTCAGGCTTTCCTTCCGATGTAATTATTGAACCGGTGTGAAGCAAGCCGATTTACGGCTTGCACTTATGGTATAATATATATGCAGCGGTTTGTTCTGTCCGAAAGGAGAGAAGCCAATGGCAAAAGTAGCAATTTATTGCCGCTTATCTGAAGAAGACAAGGACAAACTGAACAAAACTGACGATTCTAACAGTATTCAGAATCAAAAATCAATGCTTTTGCAGTATGCTATGCAACAGGGGTGGGAAGTTTATAACATTTACAGCGACGACGATTATGCAGGCGCTGACAGAAAGAGACCTGAATTCAATCGCCTGATCCAGGACGCTGAAGACGGAAAATTTGATATTGTGCTATGTAAAACACAGTCGAGATTCACTCGTGAACTTGAGCTTGTTGAAAAGTACATACACGGATTGTTTCCACTTTGGGGTGTCAGATTTATCGGATTGGTAGACAATGCTGATACCGATATCAAGGGTAATAAAAAAGCAAGACAGATAAACGGTCTTGTTAATGAATGGTTTCTTGAGGATATGTCGGAAAGCATCAAAAGTTCACTCACCATCAGACGACAGAACGGTCATCATATAGGTTCATTTGCTCTTTTCGGGTATTTGAAGGATCCGGAAGTTAAGGGCCATCTGATTATTGATGAGGAAGCAGCTGAGGTTGTACGCGATGTGTTCAGAATGTTTGCGCAAGGGGTAGGTAAAACAAACATAGCCCGAATACTCAACGAAAGAGGCATACCTAATCCGACCGAATACAAACGTCAGCATGGTCTCAGGTATAAACAACCGGACTCTAAGAACAGCACGCTCTGGAAATACTCGGCTATATCATCTATGCTCACTAACGAGATGTATATAGGTCATATGGTTCAAGGTAAATACGGCAGTATTTCGTACAAAAGTAAAATAAACAAACCTCGTCCTAAGAGTGAGTGGTACAATGTAGAAGACACACACGAGCCGATTATTGACCGTGAACTTTGGGATGCTGTGCAGAGCAGATTGAAAAAACGAGCAAAACCCTTTGATACCGGGATGATAGGTATATTTGCCGGTAAGGTTCATTGCGCATGCTGTGGATATACGATGCGTTCTTCCAAGAGTCGAGGCGAGCGTTACCTTCAATGTCCAACAAGGTTTATACACAAACAGGCTTGCGAGGGAGCATTTATCTCTGTAAAGAAGCTTGAAAGCATTGTAATTAATGAACTTAATCGTATGTCGAGAGAATTTCTTGATATGGATGAAACCGCACAGAAAATTGAGTTTGCCAAAAATCTGAAGGATCAGGTAAAAAAACTAAAAGCGGAAGTTGAAAAGTATAAGAAACTTCTCAGCAATGCATCCCATGCGATTTCTGAATGCTATGTTGACAAATCTAACGGAGAAATTGATATTGACGAGTATAATATGATTGTCAAGAATCTGAGGGATGACAAGATTAAATACGGTAAGATTATAGAAAATGATGAAAAGTTGATTAACGAATTAAACAAACGTATTCTTGCCGGAGATAATCGTCGTGAATTGATCGAGCAATATGTAGATGTAAAAGAGCTTGATCGTGAAACGGTCGAGACAATGATCGACCATATTGTTGTCGGAAGACGTATTCCGGGAACAAAAAATTACCCTGTTGAAATTTATTGGAACTTCTGAGGCAAGACCTAAAATTGCCGGTTTTGCCTCATGTTGTGCATACAAGTAGCAGGGTAAAAAAGACAATTAAAACAATTAAAAACGCTAAAAACCGCATAAAATAAGGGCTTCGGCATATCGGTTTACAACATATAATGTTGTGCATATGAAATTGTAGCATCTGCTGCCATGTCTTCTGTTAAGTCAGCAATTACATCTGCCTTACTTTGCAAATACGAAGCCGTAAAGGGAACGCCGGCAGCGCTGGCAGGATACACAGCAACATTGTGGTCTACATAGTAATCGCCAAACCCCTTCTTTTCAGCCTCCTCTGGTGTTAGGTTTCTGGTAAGCTGGTGTACAATTGTCCCAATCATTTCCAGGTGCGCGAGTTCTTCTGTCCCTATATCATTCAATATCCCTTTTGTCACGTCATCCGGCATTGAAAATCGCTGAGAAAGGTATCGCAAGGATGCCCCAAGTTCGCCATCCGGACCACCGTACTGACTCATAATATACTTTGCAAGCTTTGGATTTGTATTTTTAATCTTTATCGGATATTGCAGGTTTTTTTGATAATTCCACATTTACGCCATATCCTCCTTACTCCCACGGCCATGGGGTTTTAATCCATGTCCATTCCTTTTTACCTGCGGCAGCTTCCGGTGTAAGTGGTCCATACGCCATTTCATAAGCTTTTTTAGCCGCCTCTGCCTTCCGTACTATCTCGGCATACATTTCTAATGCCGCTTCATCATCCGGGTGTGTATCTAAAAAAAGCTGTAATTCATAGGCGGCAAAGCCTGTTTCCATCACATCTTTTAGCATTTCGCTTCTGGTTTTACTACTGGATATCACAGCATACCGCCTCCTCCTCATTGCACTTTTTGTATAAATCCCTTCCATACACGCCAAGTGGCTTATCTAGTGCAGGAAACAGGGTGCCTCGCATGAGCCCCTCCTCCGGAGTATACGTTTCACCGAATTTTTGAATTGGGACATATGCATACGCCAAAATCGGGTTTTCCGGCAATCTTCCACATAATTCTATATTTAACATATTTCGATTCCTTTCGTCATAATTTGGAGTACCCAATGGCAGTATATGCTTGTACGCCTACAATATGTGCATAAAAATTCTTATTGTAATCTTTCTGTCGGCTGCCGACATATCGAACCATTTCACTGCTTTTATCTGCAATGACTTAGATTTTTCCAAATTTCTCCGCTTGAAAAATTAAAAAACAATTATTTTTTCTTTACAAACAGAGAAAGATGTGCTATAATGTCGTACAATGGTGGGAGACTATATGCCTTCCCATCACAATGAAATAAGATATCTTTAAATTTGATGCGGGACATCAGTAAGATTCAATTCCATGGCTACTATCGCTATGCGTTGTCTTTTTCACTTCTGTGGGCGTTTTTGTGGAATGATATAGATGCGCATTAAGTTTAATGCAAATCTTGTTTACTATTTTTTATAAAGGAGTTTTACAAATGAAACTGGTCTACAACGTGAAAGACAAGCCAAAATTTGGACAGCTGATTGTTTTCGCATTTCAGCAGCTACTTGCCATTTTGGCAGCAACCATTGCAGTTCCTGCAATTATTCAAAATGGGATGAGCCAATCTGCGGCACTCTTTGGTGCTGGTATCGGTACAATTATGTATCTTCTGTTTACAAAGTTTAAGAGCCCTGTTTTCCTTGGTTCTTCCTTTGCTTTTCTCGGTTCTATGTTTGCTGCATTTGGCGGTGCAGTTTCCACCGCCGCCGGTTATGCAGGCCTGATTTTGGGTGCTGTTTTCGCTGGCCTTGTGTATGTGATTATTGCAATTGTTGTAAAGCTTGCCGGTGTAAACTGGATTAATAAGCTTATGCCGCCGGTTGTAATCGGCCCCACAGTTGCAATTATCGGTCTTTCTCTTGCCGGTAACGCAATAGGCGATTCTTTGAACAAGACAGCAAACTTTGATGCAGCAAGTTCTGCATTCTTAATGAACACAAATGCTTGGGTTTGCCTCATTTGTGCACTTGTAACCCTTTTTACCGTTGTTATTTGTTCCGTATACGGTAAGAAAACCGCAAAGCTGATTCCTTTTATTATCGGTATTCTTGCCGGTTATGCCGTCGCAACCATCTTCACACTGATTGGTACAAAAACAGGCAATGCCGCCCTGGTTGTTATTGACTTTACAAAGTTTGCGAGCATGCAGTGGACACCGGACTTTACATTCCTGAAGGCCGGAAAGGCACTGCAGGAAATCGATGCAAAATACATTGCAACAATTGCTGTTGCATACGTCCCGGTTGCATTCGTTGTATTTGCTGAGCATATCGCTGACCACAAAAACCTTTCCAGTATTATCGATGCTGACCTTTTAGAAGAACCGGGTCTGCACAGAACGCTGTTAGGTGACGGCATAGGTTCTATGGTTGGTGCTTTCTTCGGTGGGTGCCCCAACACAACATACGGTGAATCTGTTGGCTGTGTTGCTATTACCGGTAACGCTTCTGTCATTACAATTTTAGCAACTGCTATTATGGCAATCATCGTATCCTTCTTTGGGCCGTTCGTTACCTTCCTTGCGACAATCCCCAGCTGCGTAATGGGCGGTGTATGCATTACGCTCTACGGCTTCATTGCAGTCAGTGGTTTAAAGATGCTCCAGAAAGTGAACCTCGATGACAACAGCAACCTGTTTGTTGTATCTGTTATCCTGATTGCCGGTATTGGCGGCATGGCACTCAAAATCGGTCAGGTTACATTGACTTCTATTGCTTGTGCTTTAATCTTCGGCATCATCACTAACCTTATATTAAAGAATAAAAGAAACGCACAGTAAAGTTCTTTCGGAGGCTTTCCATGAAGCTTAAATCTATTCTATTTGATAAAATAGCTATAGAACGTGCAATTAAACGCATATCCCACGAAATTGTTGAAAAGAATACAAACGTTTCAGAAATATGCATTATAGGGATAAAGACAAGGGGTGTTCCCCTTGCCCAAAGGATTGCTGCGTATATTAGTGCAAACGAAAATGTGCATCTGCCTATCGGCGTTTTAGATATCACCTTGTATCGGGATGACCTCTCGATGGTGAATGGGGATGATGCCATAGTAAATGCTTCCGAAATAAATTTTGATACTACAGGTAAAGTTGTAGTCTTGATTGATGATGTAATCTATACAGGCCGAACTACAAGAGCTGCCTTGGATGCTTTGCGAAGCTACGGCCGCCCCAAAAGGATTCAGCTTGCTGTTTTGGTGGACAGAGGCCACCGGGAATTGCCGATTCGCCCTGACTTTGTTGGTAAGAATATTCCCACCTCAATCAGTGAGATTATACGTGTCAACCTTTCGGAAACAGACGGCTTAGATTCCATTGAATTATACAAATCCTAATAGAAGGAAAGAAACTCTCTGATTAGCAGGGTGAGATTTTTGTTCTAACGCAGACATGCATAGAATCATAAATACAAGGAAAGACGAAAACTATGCAAATGCGTATAGAAAAAACTCGCTTTATGCTAAAGGAGGTAGAAAGAAATGGGCAAAAACCGAGAAACCTGGGCATCCAGAGCAACCTTTATATTGGCAGCTGTCGGCTCTGCTGTCGGACTCGGCGATGCGTGGCATTTCCCGGGGCTTGCGGCAAAATATGACGGGGTGCATTTTTACTTGTCTATATGGTTGCCCTTCTTGTTTTAGGTATTCCTCTTTTAGCGATGGAGATCTCCATTGGTAGAAAAACAAAGCAGGGCGCACCCGGTGCAATGCGGGCAATGAATCGCATGCAGTCGTTGTAGGACGGGTATTTCGACCTGATAAGGCCCTTGCAGAAATGAATCGGAATACAAAGAAGTATAAAATGCCGAAATGGTGGTTGATTTCCTCCATAAAAGTTATCGCGCCGTTAGCGCTAATCGTTTTCGGTTCGTTAATTATTTACACACTGCTCACCAATGGTTCCGGCGGGGTTTACGGCGGCTACTCGGTTGCTTCCAATATTGTTTTAGGCTGGGGTGTACTCTTCCTCTCTCTTATTTCCGGCTATGTCATTAAAGCCATTCTGGCCATTCAAAAAAAGAAGGGGTACACGGAGGACCATGTGCAGGCGTGGGAATAAGTATGTTTTATGCTTCTACTGCATGCAAATGAAAATCGGCATAAAAACATGGTGCAACCAGGTACAGGATCCAGCTTAAAATGCAAAATACTATAAATTGCGGCGCTCAGAATAATGAGCGCCGTTTGTGTACCTACCGACAATTCTTCATGGCCGAGGATAAAATATATATACGCTTTATTGTCTCTTTCTCCTTTTGGGGCTGGAGAAAAATAGTGCAGAATGGACAAACTGCGCCAAAGCCGCAGGCTTTGGATCCCCGAAGGCGTACACAGGTACGTCGAGAGGCGAAGTTTGTTCATAGCATAAGCATTTTTATTTTAAGGAATGCATTGTTTAGCGAATTTCCACCCTAGCTTTTTGACTCTGATAAGGCTGCTCCGCATCTTCTCTGGAATCGTATGCGTTATGCGGTCTGTGCATTTTTCTATGGCCCCTTTGTGATTTTTAAAATCGTATGATAGAATGCGATATAAAAAATTCAAAATCTTGCATTTATGGTTTTGATATGATATAATGCATCCGTAAAATGCCGATTGCAACAGGCAAGATTTTTCGGATATGCAGGCAGAAAGCGAAGGGGTATTAAAATGAACAAAAGAGTCTTGAAGTTTCTTAGCAAATTTTTTAATAAGCCAATCGTACAGGTAGGATTTTACATCTTCGGAATACTCTTGGTTTTTTTATTTCCGGCGTTTTTGAGGACTTTCAAACATCTTTGGATAAAATCGTATCTATTTTTAGCGCGCAGGAAACCATATCTGTATTTTTCGCTGGTGTTTTGTCATTAGGGCTTGCAAAGATCATAAAAAGATGCGATTATTACCTGGAGGAGTCATTGAAAATTGATGATAATCATCATAAAATTATTGCAAAATATAGCGGATATGAAAAAAAAGACATAGAAAAAAATGAAAACTACTGCGATAAAACAGGGGTTCTGATGAGCATCGCGCACATCAAAGCCTTTAATAAGCGTGAATTGCAAAACAAAGAAAAGGATATTTATTCAAAAGCGTATAAAAATAATGCGCTTGATATAAAATGATTTAAAGAAGGAAAGCTTTACTTGCCGTCTGTCAATATGTTTACCAATGTTAAGGGTGATACAAAAATCGCTTTTAATGATTCACCGCTTTTTTATAATCTCCCGAATTTTATCATTGAACACGCTGATGACCTTTTTTCCGCCCATCAAAATTCGCAAAAAAGTAACAATAAGACCATACGGCTCAATGATTTTGCATATGATGGGCAAACTTTAACATTAGATACGATGCGTTCTACATATTATCATATGCTGATTACGAACCGGTGTATGGATTACAGTTTTTCAAATGGCTTAAGCATAAGAGATATATATGAATATGGAAAATATAGTTTACCCTTGCATAAAGCAAAATTTGGCAATCAAATAGGAATTAACGGGCTGATTATTTCAAAAGACGGATATGTTCTTATAGAAAAGAGAGATCATCATAAAACAACATGGAAAAACAAATTTGCACAGAGTATTTCCCTTGCATTAAAAGAAGATGAGACGAAATTGAACGAAAATGGGATTTTAGGAAGGACTTGTGAAGAAGCAACCCATATTCTTAAAAATGTGATAGAAAAGACAATAAAAAGCAATTTTGCACTGACCCCGGATGATTACGAAGAATTTGTGATGGAAAAGAATTTCCTGGGACTTGCACGCGACCTTTTGGAGGGTGGCAAACCGAATTTGTATTTTTATATTGTAACGAAATATAATGCGAAGGAACTTACTGAGAAATTGAAAGAAAATGCAGGACGTACTGATGCGGACCTGGCTCTTGCAACAGGGAAATTGGCATCTGATTTTTATCTTGTTCCATTCGATGATATTGCAATCAATTATAATTATGTGATGAACTTAAACAGAAAAAGAGCGTATAAAGTTTTCAGAAAGGTATACCCTCGTTCAAGCTGGAAAAGCCATGTGTTTGATCGATTCAAACATGCACTTGCACTCATTTTTAGGCCAAACCTAAAGAGGGAATGCGGCGAAGCACTCTTAGTGACAATTTCTTATTTGGAAATATGCAGGAATCGCATTCTGCCTATTACAAAGAAGCAAAATAAACCGGGAGGTAGGAGAGATTAGAAATGAAAAAGAGTATTGTAGCATTTGGGGAGATTATGTTACGACTTACCCCTCCTGATCAAAACACAATCGCAAACGCAGACAGCCTTTCTGTTTTTTATGGGGGCAGCGAGTCGAATGTTTTGATTTCAATGTCTTCTATGGGAGATAAAACAAGATTTATTTCGGCTGTACCTGAAAATGATATTGGCGCGTCGGTTATTCAGCATCTGCATCGTTACGGAGTGGACTCCTCTTTGGTAAAAAGAACAGGGGAAACATTGGGAATGTATTTTCTGGAGGAAGGATTCGGCAAGAGGCCGTCTAAGGTTATATATTTCAGAAAACATGCAGAAATAACCAGGCTTACAAAGAATGATTTTGACTATGATGAAGTGTTCTTTGACTGTGCGCTGTTTCATATCAGCGGGATATCCTTTGCTTTATCGGAATCTGTTTTAGAGCTTTGTTTTACCATGTTGGAAGAGGCTAAAAAAAGAAATATCAAAATAAGTTTTGATTTTAATTATCGTTCCAAATTGTGGAGCGAAGGAGAAGCAAAAAAAGTTTATAAAAACATAATTCCCTATGCAGATATCGTATTCTGTTCCCACAAAGATCTGGAGACTTTTCTGGATGTTACTGTACAATCCTATAATAAAAAGTATCCTGATACCGAGTATTTAATCGTCCGGGAAAGAGAGATTTTGGCATCGGGCTTGCATAAAGTAAAATCAGATATTTACAGAGGAGCATTAGAAAAGGCAAGTCTTCAGGAACAGTCGTTTGTGGTATTGGAAAGAATTGGCGGGGGAGATGCCTTTGCTGCAGGTGTGTTACACGCTTTATTGAAAAATCCGGATAACTTAAAAGATGCACTTCGTTTTGGAACGGCGTGTTTTATACTAAAACATACTATAAAAGGAGATGTTTTGCCGTTGGGCGAAGAGGAAATACATACATACCTGAATCATTTATCAAAGGATGTCACAAGATGATGAGAATTTGTTTAAGCATTGCAAAAAGAGATGATGAATTTAAAAAAATGGTGGAAAAGCTAAGCGATTATGCCCATGTAGACGTGGTTGGGCTGGATAACTTTTCTCTGCAGGGTTATGACATTTTTATAGGGAAAAAATTAAGCAAGGCCATTTTAAACACGGCAGATCGCTTGAAAATGGTTTTTGCCTATAAGACGGGGGTGGATGAGTTTCCGCTTGACAGCTTTAAAGAAATGGGAATCATCTTAGTCAATTCACATATCGATGCAAAGTTTATTGCAGAATATGCCTTTGGTCTTAGCATAAGCTTGGTAAATAGGATAACAGAATGTGATAAAAAATTGCGAAAGGGAATTTGGTATGACAATAATAATCCCTATTGGAAAAGCATTTTTGATATGAAGGTCGGGATTTTAGGGTATGGACATATCGGCAAGCATATTCATAGTATTCTGGAGAAAAATGACATTGCGACATATACCCTAAGCAGAGGGAAAAAATATGAAAATATTTTGACCGTGCATACGATTGAAGAGCTTTTTGAAAAAAGCAATCTTATTATTCTCGCTCTTCCCAAAACGCCTCAAACCGATCATATAATCAATGCCGGGACATTAGCACTTTTAAAGGATAAATATATAGTCAATGTTGGAAGAAGCAACTGTATTGTGGAGCAAGATTTATATCAAGCATTAAAAAGGAAAGAAATTGCAGGGGCTGCGATCGATACTTGGGATAAGAAACCCAAAACGAAAGATTCTGTTTTAAATCCTTCCCAATATCCGTTTATTGAACTCGATAACATTGTTTTATCTCCTCACCAGGCTATGCGAGTGGATGTAGGACACGCTAGATATGTGCAGGATATCACAAGGAAAGTCATTGATTATATTGAAAAGGGAGACATTACAGATAGAGTGGATTTGGATAAGGGGTATTAAAATGCAGTCTGAAAAAGTAGGCAATATGTAAAACAAAGAAACGGAATGCCTATATCGCTATCAAGGTTGTTTTTCGGTTTGGATGTATGGGAGTATTGTTGCGTGATAGCTTTTTTAAATATATGGAACTTTTTTTTAGTTTTTAGCGTCTAAAGAAGTGAAATGATGTTTTTTAGTTAAAATTGGAGCTATGTATTGATTTATGTATGAACATAGGATATACTTAAGCTAAAATTGAGAAAAAACATTCTAAGAAGATACAAAGGAGAAAGAGTATGAAAAAATTTATTACGATTGTATTGATGATTGCGATTTGCGTATCGCTTGTTGCTTGCGGACAGAAAACAGAGAATCAGGAGGA
>JAQXGO010000047.1 GCA_029006755.1 Clostridia bacterium
CCGAAAATGGGATGGATGTGAGCACAATTGTTGAAGAAAACGAATCCGATGCTGAAAAAGAGTCTGTAGCATCAGATAACACATCGGTGGACGAAAATGCAAAACCGGCAGAAAATCAACCTGCTAAAAAGCCTGCCGAGAGTAAGCCGAGCACGAAGCCGGCAGAAAAGCCTGCCGAGAGCAAGCCGGTTGCAGCGCCTATTGAAAAGCCGACGGAAAAGCCGGTTGAAGCGCCTATTGAAAAGCCGACGGAAAAGCCGGTTGAAGCGCCTATTGAAAAGCCCGTTGAAGAGCCAAAAACTTTGGGGAATAAACTTCTTGCGGCATTTCATGCAAATGCGACAAGCAAAAGCGGAGAAGCACTCGGCACTGCGATTTTGTCCATTCCTGAAATTCAGTTTATGCAGGCAGTAGGCCCTATTGAAGAAGGCTATCTTGCAGGGTTTGGCAACACGGAAATCAAAGGTTTTCAATCGGGCGTGGTATTTGGTCCTATGATTAGCACAATTCCGTTTATCGGCTATGTATTCGAGCTTGAAAATACAGCGGATATACCTGCTTTTATATCATTGCTGAAAACAAATGCGGACTTAAGATGGAATATTTGCACAGCAGCTGATGAAATGGTTACAGGCAGCAACGGCAATAAGGTGTTTTTTGTAATGTGTCCGACAGAATCTGGAAACTAAAACAAGAACACACATGTATGATGGAGAAGAAGGAGCTGTTAAACTATAGTTATTTAACATCTCCTTTTTCATAATGATTTTTGTGTTGCTTGGCAATGAACTGAAAAGGATAATGCGTATGCTATTTTCAAGTATTACATTTTTATACTATTTTCTGCCTGTGGTTTTACTGCTGTATGCAATCACACCCAAAGCGCTTAAAAATGCAGTATTACTTATCTCGAGCCTTGTTTTTTACGCATGGGGAGAACCGATATATATCTTCTTAATGGCAGCAACTATCGGCATTGCATACATCATGGGACTTTTGATTGAACGGTTTAGGGGCAGACTATGGTCAAAAGTATTTTTAATCCTCTCGATCATCAGCAGTCTTGCGGGACTTATATACTTTAAATACGCGGACTTTTTTATCGGAAACTTTAATCGTATAACAGGTCTATCTGCTCCGCTTTTAAAGTTGGCACTTCCAATCGGCATCAGCTTTTACACCTTCCAGGTTTTAAGCTATACCGTAGATGTGTACCGAGGCGATGCGAAAGCGCAGAAAAACCCGATCAACCTTGCAACCTATGTGGCGCTCTTTCCACAGCTGATCGCAGGACCTATTGTCAGATATGCTGATATTGAAAATCAGCTTACGGCAAGAACGCATTCCTTTGAACAAATCGCATACGGCATAAAAAGATTTATCATCGGACTTGCAAAAAAGATTATTCTGGCAAACGCATTAGGCGAGCTTACAGAAGCGTTTATCTGCTCCAACGACAAATCGGTGTTGTTTTTCTGGTTATTTGCGCTCTGCTATATGCTCCAGATATACTTTGACTTTTCAGGTTACAGCGATATGGCAATTGGACTTGGCAGTCTTTTTGGCTTTAAATTTGCAGAAAACTTTCATTATCCGTTCATATCGTCAAGCATAACCGAATTCTGGCGCAGATGGCATATTTCTCTCGGTACATGGTTTAGGGATTATGTATATATTCCTCTTGGCGGAAACAGAGTGAAAAAGCTTCGATGGCTGTTTAACATCTTTGTGGTTTGGTTTTTAACAGGCTTCTGGCACGGCGCAGAATGGAACTTTGTTGTATGGGGGCTGTATTTCGGTGTGCTTCTTACCACAGAAAAATTCTTTTTCCTGCAACATTTAAAAAAGCATAAAGTTTTAAGCCATATTTATGTATTGTTTTTTGTTGCAATCAGCTTTGTTATTTTCAGCGCAAACAACTTAACAGAAGCCGTTTCCTATGTTGGCGGAATGTTTGGCGCAAATGCTCGTTTTGTGTCAAAAGAATGGCTGTTTTACTTGAAAAACTACGGATTTACAATCGTTGTTGCCGTGATAAGTGCGACTCCGCTTTTCAAAACCATTTTAAAGAATTTGTGTGCAAGCGAAAAATTCTCAAGGGTGTGGAACTTTGTTGAAATACCGCTTTTCATAGCGCTTCTCATGATTGCAACAGCGTATCTTGCAGACGGCTCATTTAATCCGTTCTTATATTTCCGTTTTTAGGAGGCTTGATAAAATGCATAAGAAATCCAATATGATCTTAACTGCCGTTTTTATAGTTTTCATGTTTGCGCTTACATGCACTTGTTGGCTAAAGCCCGAAACTGTCTATTCTGAAAGCGAGCGCCGTGTATTGGCGTCAAAGCCTGATTTTAGTATTTCCGCAATTGCATCGGGAAAGTTTATGACAGACTTTGAAAGCTACACAACAGACCAATTCCCATTCCGCGAACATCTTAGAATGATCAGAGCGCTATTCTCTACAAATGTTCTCGGCAGAATGGAAACGCATCAGCTTTACACATACGGCGGGCACATTGCCAAAATGGAATACCCGGAAAGTCCCGAAATGATAGATTACGCCGTCAACAAATTGAACAACATTTACAACAAATACTTAAAGGATACCGATTGCAAGATTTATTTGTCGATCATTCCGGATAAGAACTGCTTTTTAGCACCGCAAAAAGGTATACTTTCACTGGATTATCCAAGCTTTATCGAAAAATGCAAGTCCAAACTTTCGTATATGGAGTATATTGATATTGTTCCGCTTTTGTCGGCAGACGATTACTATTTAACAGACTCACATTGGAAACAAGAAAACATTTTAGATGTAGCAGTCCATTTAGGGGATAAAATGGGCACAGATGTTTCAGCAGAATATGAAGTTGTCAAGCTTGATTTGCCTTTTAAAGGTGTATATGCAGGGCAGTCTGCCTTGCCTGTAAAGGGCGACCCCTTAAACTATCTGACAAATGATACATTAAAAAATGCGGTTGTAACCTATTATGACACAGGTATGCCCAAAGAAGGCGAGCTTTACAATATGGAAAAGGCACACGGCAAAGACCCTTATGAGATGTTTCTTTCAGGCACATCGCCTTTCATCACCATTGAAAACCAAAATGCAAAAACGCAAAAAGAGCTTATTCTGCTGCGTGATTCATTCGGCTCAAGTCTTGCACCGCTTTTTGCAGAAGGATACAGCAAAATCACGATTGTTGATATACGCTATATACAGAGCGACTTTCTGGGCAATCTGATCGACTTTAACCATTCCGATGTGTTGTTCCTATACAGCACGACGCTTTTGAACAACAGTACAGCGCTGAGATAACGTCCGGTGTTTATGTATTTGCCGGGATACAGATATACGAAATAAATAGAAAAGCCCGCCTGTATCTAAAGTTGAACAGGTGGGCTTTTTGCAGAATATTTCACATAAAACCTTCTTGCGACAGAGGAAAATATGGTTTTGTGGAGAAATAAAATAAATGTTCAATGTATTGTTTGGCGAACAGAGGACGGAAAATGATCCTCTCTACTCCCAAAGAAAGAAGTCCCCATTCTTGACTAAACGTTTTTTGCAATCTCTTCTCTGAATTTTGTAGGGGATATACCATAGCGCTTCCGAAAAAGTTTCCCAAAATAGTCTAATGAGGTAAAACCGCTGTCATAACAAATTTCGATTATTTTAAGATTGCTGTTGACCAACATATTGGCAGCGTGAGAAAGGCGCAGCGAATTGATATATTCTGTCAGTGTAGTGTTTTTGTACTTTTTCATAGAGCGTGACAAATGCTCCCGGCTTTTGCCGGAAAGAATGACCATCCGTTCAAGCCCGCCGGAAAAGTTTTCATGCTCTCGCATTTCCTCGCACAGTTGGCGAAGCCAAAGGGGAGTAACCTCATTCTGTGCTTCTGCCGAATTTTTTGCCAGCAAAAATATGGCATTGGCCACAAAAAAGCGTAGAGTTTGCCGAAGGTGCTGATGCTTTGCCGGATCAATTACGTTAAACTGGTTGATTTCCGAAACAATCCGTTGGCGATCCCTTTGGGACAGTGTGCGAGAAGGGGGTAGCGGAGAGTCCAAAAGCTGATGACGCAGTTCCTGGCCAAACTCTCCTAAATAGTCAAATAAATCGTCTACGATAGAGGCACGGAAAGCAAGATTAATGTGCTGCGGTGCAACCTTGCCCTGATAATCAAAATAGTGGGTGTCGGAAGGACGAATTAACACCAATGTCGCATCCGGCAGTACGTCTACCTCACCATTAACATAGTGGAGAACATTCGGGTTTAAGGTGATAAGTCTAGATAGTTGTCGTAGTGTGGTCTT
>JAQXGO010000048.1 GCA_029006755.1 Clostridia bacterium
CAACCGGTCTGCGCCGTCCGCTTTCATCCGGCTCGCCAAGTTCCATTTCTACACAACGAATTGCACGCACGGAGCCACTTTCATCCCCAAGTATTTCCACAGGATTGCTAAGCGTTTTAAAAATAATACCTTCTTCTACTGCGTGCGCAACTTCCTCTTTTCTTGCAGGGATTTCATCCATACTGCGTCTATATACAATATAGACTTCCTCCGCCCCAAGACGCATTGCACTTCTTGCAGCATCCATCGCCACATTTCCGCCGCCTACAACCGCAACCTTTTTGCTCTTTTTAATAGGTGTTTTTGCATTTGGCAGGTATGCTTTCATGAGATTCACGCGGGTTAAATATTCGTTTGCACTGTATACACCCTTCAGCGTCTCACCAGGTATATGCATAAACCTTGGCAGACCAGCACCGCCTGCAATATACACCGCCTCAAAGCCAGATTCAAAAAGTTCATCGACTGTTAGTATCTTGCTGATTACCATGTTGGTTTGAATAGAAACACCCATGTTTTCAAGCTTTTCTATCTCGCTTCTTACAATTTCTTTTGGAAGCCTGAATTCAGGAATTCCATATGCCAAAACGCCACCTGCTTGATGCAAAGCCTCAAAGATGGTTACCTCATAGCCCATCTTTGCAAGTTCTCCTGCCGCAGTCAGCCCTGAAGGGCCGGCGCCGATGATGGCAACCTTATGTCCGTTTGGTTCCGGTCTTGAACCTTTATGATTCGAATGCTCACGATGATAATCGGCAACAAATCTTTCCAGGTTACCAATTGCCACACTTTCTCCTTTAATGCCACGAACACATTTACTTTCACATTGCGTTTCCTGCGGGCAAACTCTTCCACAAACTGCCGGAAGTGAACTGGATTTTGCAATAATCTCGTATGCACCCTCCATATCTTCACTCGCAACTTTTTCAATAAACGCCGGAATATCAATTGCAACAGGGCATTTAGTTTGGCAAGGCTTATTCTTACAGTTCAGACATCTTTTTGCTTCCTGCACTGCCATATCATAGGTGTAGCCTGTGCTAACCTCCTGAAAGCTTCTTTTTCTTTCATCGGCATGCAGCAATGGCATTGGACATTTTTTTAAATCCATATTTCTTTCCATTCTACAATGCCTCCTTCTTAAAAAGATTGCATGTTGCCTCTCGTTTTTTACTCTCAAAATCCTGATACATTGTGCCTCTTCGCATAGCTTCATCAAAGTCCACAAGATGCCCGTCAAAATCCGGGCAAACAATGCAGGCAAACTTTGTCTCGCCACCAACAGTCAAGCGACAGCAACCACACATTCCTGTTCCGTCTATCATGATCGGGTTCATGGAAACAGTTGTTTTAATATTATATTTTTTCGTAAGTGCGCACACAAATTTCATCATAATCAGCGGACCGATCGCAATTACCTCGTCATACTCGTTCCCCTTTGCAATCAGTTCCTCTAAAGCATTGGTAACAAGCCCCTTTTCTCCGTAAGATCCGTCATCTGTCATGATTTTCACCACGTCGCTTACAGCTTCAAATTCCTTGTCAAAAATAACAAGATCTTTATTCCTAAATCCGGCAACCGTATGCACCTCACAGCCTATCTTGTGCAGTTTTTTAGCGATTGGATATGCAATAGCACACCCGACACCGCCGCCGACCACGCAAACCTTATTTAAATGGTCCGTGGCAGTCGGCTTCCCAAGCGGTCCGACAAAGTCGCAAATAGAATCGCCTTCATGCAGAAAATTCAGTTCTTTTGTAGCCTCCCCAACAATCTGAAAAACAATTGTAACGCTGCCCTTTTCGCGGTCGTAATCAGATATTGTAAGCGGAACTCTTTCGCCGTCTTCAACAGCGCGCAAAATGATAAACTGTCCGGGTTGTGCCTTTTTCGCAATCAATGGTGCGTCAACAACTATTTTAGTAACTGTTGGATTCAACGATGTCTTTTCTAAAATTCTGTTCATACATGCCTCATCCCCAACTTCATAAATTTTTATATTATTATATATCATTTTATGGGAATTAGCAATCTTTATATTAAAAATTTTAAACTTCGTGTTCTTTTTCCCATTGCGGAATACCATGTAGGAGAACTTTGCTTACATTTATCGCATGATCAAAGAACACAACATCCGCATAATACCCCGGCATTAGACTACCGATTTTATCAATACCCATTGCCTTTGCCGGTGTTCTTGTTAACATTTCGACTACTTTGACAATATCAATTCCAGCTTCCTTGTGCATGACCCGAACCAATCGGTCCGTTGTGGCAATGCTTCCTGCAAAGTTCTGCCTGTCCGGCATTTTTGCAACCCCATCTTCGATGATCGTAATATTCTTGTCTGCAATCGGTCCTAAATACATTTTCTTTAATCCAACAACGCCTGCACCTCGCATAGAATCCGTCACCATGCAAATGTTTTCTGCGCTTTTAACTTTATAAATAAGCCTTAAAAGTTCCGGTGGTAAATGCTTACCGTCCGCAATGGTTTCCACACGCATATCGTCAAGCAGGTACCCGGTTTCAACCGCGCCAAGAACACGGAAGCCGTTTTTTCGCTTCAAAAGCGACATACCGGAATAAAAATGTGTCATCAGCCGGCATCCGGCTTCATAAACCGGCAAAATATCCTGATATGTTGCATCAGTATGCCCAATAGAAGGCACAATATCATTCTTTATCAGAGTTTGGCAAAATTCCAATGCCCCCTCATTTTCCGGTGCAAAAGTCCATCTTTTGATAACGTCCCCGTATTCCTTAATCAGCGCTGTATACTCTTCTTTCATCGGCGCTTTCATGTACTGAGGCACTTGTGCTCCGCTTTGCGCCCCAGACAAGTAAGGTCCTTCCAAATGCGCACCTAAAACATGCGGCAAGTTTGCGTGATTTGCCTGCATCACCGTACGAATATCCTCAAGTGCCTTTCGGAAAGCACTCGGATTAGCTGTTGTGGTTGTAGGCATAATGGCAGTAGTTCCATGCGCAAGATGTGCGCGGAGTGCCGTTTTCACATCTTCCGGAGTCCCATCCATAAAGTCTGCACCGCCTGCCCCATGGGTGTGAATATCTACAAAACCGGGACTAACATAATTCCCATTTGCATCAATGACCGAATCGGCAGGTATTTCTTCGTCCGTAACCGCCAAAACTTTGTCATTCTCCAAATATAGATATTTATTTTTTTCTACCCGGTCTGTAATAATACTGCCATTTATTATTTTAGTAATCATATATCTAAAATTTCCTTTAATTCAACTGCACGATGTTCTTTCATCGAAACATTGGCGGCAGCACCAATTCCTAAGGACATAATACCGGCACGAAGGTCTGCCATTTGGCCTAATGGATCTTGCTGCATACCGCGAAAAATAGCTGCACGGATCAATGGATCCGAACCGCCATGACCGCCAAGGTTATCTTTTGTTACTTGATCTGCACCGACCATGAATTTAGTCAACATGGAATTGGCCGGCATATGGTAAACGATTTCTTCATTACAGCGATTATAGATACGAATTTCTTTCACCGGATTTTCTCCAAAACACTGGGAGGCGATATTGATGACTTCCATTCTACCTTCGCTGCCGTTAAAGACGATTTTCATGCCTTCATAAGGTGCATATGCAACCAAATTATAGGTGACAACAGTACCGCCTTTGTAGCGGATATTCATTGCCACATTGTCTTCAATGTCAATTTCTTCCGAAAATGGACATTGATCTCTTATGTACCCATCTTCATTTTCTACGGAATAATACATTTTATTATAAAAATCATCCCTTGTAATATCAAAATAGAATTTACAGGTTGACTTATAAGGACATGTTAAGCACCTTTCGCCGTGCGGCTGATGAGAGGGTATATAAAATCGGCGTGCGCCAAAGGCGTTGACAGCCTCCGGCTCATCCTCCAGCCACCAATTTAATAAATCGAAATGGTGCGTGGACTTGTGAATTAAAAGAGAACCGGAATTTTTGCGTTCTCTATGCCAACGGCGGAAATAACTTGCACCATGCGAAGTATCAAGCATCCATTCGTAATGCACATCATAAATATCGCCAATTACCTTCTCTTTTAAAAGCTCTTTAATTCTCACAAAAAATGGCATAAAACGACAGTTAAAAGTAACCGTTACATGGCCGCCGGCCTTATCTTCTGCTGCCTTGATGGCGTTTGCCTTATCCCCATCAGTGGTCAAAGGCTTTTCGGAAACAACCTCACACCCGGCCTCCAGTGCTTTTATAATAAACTCATCATGGGTTGCATCAATTGTAGTAACAATTACCCCATCCGGATTTATTTCTGCAAGCATCTTGTCAAAATCCGTATATACCGGCACAGAAAGTTCTGCATATTGAATAGCGGCCTTTGCACGTGCGGAATTTCTATCGCAGACAGCAACAATTTCTACGCAATCTGACAGTTCCTTGGGAATCTGTGTAAGATACGCCTGCGTGCCTCTGTGGCCGGTCCCAACTAATACAAATCGTTTCATTGATAACACCTCTCTTATTTAATATCAATCGCCAAACGTGCAGAATCGCGGTCAATAAACATGACAAAATCCTTATGTGTCTTCATGATAGTTGCAGGAACAAGATTATTCACATCCTGTGCCAATGTATTTTTGACTGCCTGTGCTTTTACAGGATATGGTACGCAGGAAACAATTTTTTCACACTGCATAATTTGGTACACGGTCATAGAAACTGCCTGGTTTGGTACATCATCAATTGTCGGGAACCAGCCTTCGCCCATCTGCTGCTTTTTGCAGGTGTCATTTAAATTCACAATAATATAAGCTTCCTTCGTATCAAAATCTGCAGGTGGATCATTGAATGCAATATGGCCATTTTCACCAATGCCGATAAGGCCCACATCAATCGGTGCGCGCCGAATTTCCTTTGTCAATGCAGGAATGCCTTCTGCTGTGCCGTCTACTAAGTGAACACCCTTTAAAGGACCAACCTTTTGAATAAAGCGTTCTTTTAAATATTTGCGGAATGATGCTTTATGTGTTTCCGGCAAATCAACATATTCATCCAGGTGGAACATTTCAACCTTTGTCCAATCCACATTCTGCTTAACAAGGGATTGAATTGTATCAAATTGAGAGGCCCCCGTAGATAACAAAATGCGTGCATATCCCTTTTCTGCGATGGAATCATTTAAAATTTCTGCTGTATACTTTGCTGCCTGTTCTCCCAAGTGTGCAGGGTTTTCACATATACGAATTTCCATAATTATATTCCTCCTTTACTGTTTTTTATTATAACAAATGAAAAAAGGATTGACAAGGCTCATTTTTGGTTGTTATAATAAAAAAGTATAAGGATATTGTCATTCGGAGGGTACGATGGATGTATTAAACCGTTTTGGGCATTTAGAAAACATGATCTACATAGAGCATGGAATCTCCAGCAGCAGTAAAAGCTTTTTACGCGCAAATCATTTTCATGATTTTTACGAGCTCTATTTCTATTTAGGTGATTCCATGACTTATTTTATTGACAGCAAAGCATATTCCATAGAAAAATACGACATTGTTTTTATTGATAAAGGCGTTTTCCACCGAACCAACTATAAAAAGGGCACCAAAGAACGAATACTAATACTGTTTCACCCCATGTTCTTCTCTTGTTTATCCGATATTTCACCCATGGCGAAGATATTGAATCAATTAGCTGAAACCCCGGTAATACGTTTGAATGCGTCGGCAATAGAACAGACTAAGAACACACTATTTCATTTATATAACGCTTATCAAAATCCTGATTTTGGTGATTTCACGCACCAAATTATACTTGCGAATTTGCTTTTATATCTAAAGCAATATATTGATACTACAGCGCAGCTTCCCAACCCGGAGATACTCTATGGCAATCGACAGATTGTGCCGGAGGTCGTGGCATATTTAAACCAAAATTATAACAGAAGTATTTCATTGGAAGAACTTTCATCGAAATTTTTTGTAGATAAATATTACTTATGCCATGTTTTCAAAAAGATAACAGGGGTAACCATTATTACCTTTATCAATAACAAAAGGCTGCGTGAGTCCCAAAAACTTCTCAAATGGTCGGATTTACCAGTTGCCGCGATTTGCGCACGCACCGGCTTTCAAAGTCAGAATCACTTTAACAATTTATTCAAAAGCACGTTTGGGCAAACGCCGTCAGACTATCGAAAAGAACAAAAAAAATGGGGCGTCCAATCATAAAATATCTTGGTACTACTGCCCCATTCATGATCCGCATTTACACCGAAGGAAATGTTTTATACATTTCCCGCAAGCCCTGCGTATCAATCTAAAATAAAGTATAGAGGATCGTTACAATGATTACACATCCATTCCCGCCAGTTTTTGATGCAAACGCAAAAATACTGATTCTCGGCAGCTTTCCTTCTGTTAAATCGCGCGAGCAAAATTTCTACTACGGTCATCCGCAAAATAGATTCTGGAAAGTTGTTTCAGCGATTTATGGCGAAAGCACGCCAACCACCATTGCAGAAAAGAAAAGTTTTTTACTTAGAAATCAGATTGCCGTATGGGACGTGATTGCATCCTGCGATATTGTCGGTAGTTCTGATAGTTCGATCAAAAATGTGCAAGTAAATGATTTAAGCATTATACTCCATACGGCAAAAATCTCCGCAATTTATACAAATGGTAAGGCGGCACATAAATACTATACAAAATATACGCAATGCATTGCAAAGCGCGAAGCTATTTGTCTTCCCTCCACATCGCCGGCTAATGCTTTATGGTCATTAGAAAGACTGATAGAAGCCTGGCGCAATATTATATTTTTTAGCTGAAAAAGGCTCTCTTTTGTTCTTTGATAACCTTCTCGAAACCGTGCCAAACATGGATAGTTTCGATGCATAATCATTGCGTGATATCCATGCATGTATGTATTATAAAGAATACTCCTTTTTTAAAACAGTATACATACTTCTGAATTCGTCGTTTTCCGTCTTGATTTTTCCTAAATATTCATGTAAGTCAAGTGCATCGTGACGCATTTCGATAATGCAACCCGCAATATTTGAGCAATGGTCAGCAACTCTTTCAAGGCTTGTCAATAAATCCGACAGAACAAAGCCTACCTCTAAAGAGCAATCTCCTGCCTGCAGTCTTAAAATATGTCTTGTCCTGATTTGCTCCTTAAGATCGTCTATCACCTGTTCCAGCGGTTCGATGGAAAGGGCCGTCTTTACATCGTCATTTCTATATGCATTATATGTTCTTACGACAATTTCTTTTACGGCTGATAAAAGAACACTGATTTCCTTTTTCGCTGAAGCACTGAAATCAAAATTTTTACTTATCATTTCTTCAGCCGATTCTACAATATTTACTGCGTGATCAGAAATCCTTTCAAAATCCCCAATCATGTGCAAAATTTTGGTTGCATCGTGGCTATCTTCTTTGCTCAAGGGTTTCGCACACAGATTCACTAAATACGAACCAATTTGATCTTCGTATTTATCTGTTTCATCTTCAAATTTCCGTATTTTTTCCGCACTATTTTTATCAAATTTGATGAGTGTATCAATACTCATTAACAGTGACTTTGTTGTCGCATCTGCCATTTTAAAGCTAACCTTGCGGCAATTATCGATCGCAAAGGCAGGTGTTGAAAGAAGACGTTTATCCAAAAGTGATTCTTTTTCTTCCTCATTTTTATTGTCTGGCACAATTCTGCATGCGAGTTTTTCAAGAAAACCGGCAAGCGGCAACATGCAAGCTGTCGAGGCTACATTAAAAACCGTGTGAATCACTGCAATGTTGAATGCATTTGCTTCCATAGAGGTGAACGCAAATCTAAAAATCTGATTTGCTATCATGTATATAATAATCCAGAATGTGCATCCGATTATATTAAATGAAAGATGGACCAGTGCCGCGCGTTTTGCATTTTTATTTGCGCCAATTGCGGACAACAACGCCGTGATGCAAGTACCGATATTCTGTCCCAAAACTATTGGAATTGCTGTGCCAACAGTAACTTGCCCTGTAGAAGACAAAGCCTGCAACACACCGACAGATGCAGAAGAGGACTGTATAATCGCAGTAAACAATGCACCTACAAACACACCGAGTAATGGATTGGAAAACATTAACAATATATTTCTGAATTCAGGTACTTCGGAAAGCCCGGATACTGCACCGGACATGGTTTCCATACCAAACATCAACGTTGAAAATCCTAACAGAATAGATCCTATATCCTTCTTTTTATCCGATTTGCTACCCATATATAACAATATACCTATAAGGGCTAAAATGGGTGTAAAATTTGCGGGTTTGAGCATCGCGATGAAAAAATTACCGCCATCAATTCCAATTAAGGACAAAAGCCAGGCTGTAACTGTTGTACCCACATTTGCGCCCATGATCACATTGATCGCTTGTTTCAGCGTCATAACGCCTGAATTAACAAATCCTACAACCATAACCGTGGTCGCTGAAGATGATTGAATCACCGCAGTAACGCCCAACCCTGTCAAGAGTCCCTTCATTCTATTGGTTGTGAGCTTGCCTATTAGTCCGCTCAGTTTAGATCCTGCTCTTTTTTCAAGACCATTCCCCATTATTTGCATCCCAAACAAAAACAAACAAAGGCCGCCTATTAAAGAAAGTACATCCGAAAAACCCATGCAAACGCCTCCAACATTCATGCTCTGTTAACAGTATAGTATAATAAAGTAAAATTTTCAAGGTAACTTTTGTAAAATCCATGTAAAACTGATCCCCCGGTTCCCCGGGAGAACAGTTGGTTAAGTATGAAAAATAACTGTTATCGTTGTTCCTATATCGACTTCGCTTTCCAGATGAATTTCACCATGCATAAAATGGACTGCATGCTTTACGATTGAAAGCCCTAACCCAGTACCGCCTGTTGCTTTCGAGTGGCTCTTCTCTACACGGTAAAAACGTTCAAAGATATGCGATTGATGTTCCTTCGCAATCCCTATCCCTGTATCCGAAACCGAAAGAATACTTTTATCTTCCGTTGCGTAGGCACGTACAGTCACTTTACCGCCCGGTTTATTGTATTTTACAGCATTTTCTATAAGATTGTGAATAATTTCCTTCATTAACTGCGGAACTGCAGAAAGGCGATTATGTTCACCCAGAAGCTGGATTTCAATTTGGTTTTTTTCGGCAATAACGGATAAACCTTTGATTTCATCCTCACACATGGCATACATATCCACTTGTGACAACTCCATTGGGCTGTTCTCATCCAGTCGTGAAAGATGAAGGATGTCCTCTATGAGTGCTAAAAGTCTTGTAGATTCTTTATGAATATCGTTTGCAAATCTGTTTACATCCTCACTTTTTACTAGTCCGTTTTCCAGAAGCTCTGCTCTGCCCATAATAGCTTGCAGTGGTGTTTTCAGCTCATGAGAAACATTGGCTGTAAACTCTTTTCGGCTTTCCTCCGCAAAATCCATTTGCATACGTTTCTTCTCGAGCTCTTTTTTTTGGGCAATGATTTTTTGGTTTTGCGCATCAATTTTGCGCACAAGAGGTGTTAATTCCTCATACACATTCTCACAGAGTGGATGATCCAAATCAATTTTCTCCAGCGGTCTTGTAATTTTTTTGGAAACGCGGTAGGACAGTATCAGAGACAAAACCAGAGCAAGTCCGAGCACTATGCAAATCGGTTGCATCATGCCCAGAAAAAGCAGCCAAATGGTTGCATGACTTGTTGAAGCGCGAAGTACCGTTCCGTCTTTTAATTTTTTTGCTCTGTAAATTGTCTTTTCCATAATTGTATCGGAATATCGGATACTCTGCCCTTCGCCCTCGAAAAAAGCTTTTTTAATTTCTATGCGTTCCATATGATTTTCCATTTGATTCGCGGTTTTTTCGGAATCATATAGAACCTTTCCGGTTTGATCGATCCACGTCAGGCGGACAGATTTGTCAATCCCGTCAAAATAATCAATGCCATTTTTTTCAACTCCATAAGCCGATAAATTCAGTATCGTTTTCAGATTGTTTTCCTGCACATTGCTCAAGTAGGTATACAAAACCCCAAAGAGAATAACCAGGCAAGACAAGAAAACCGCCATAGCAACTGTAAAAGTGGAACGGAAAATTCTATTTGTCATTTATTTTTCCTCCCAACGATATCCCACATTGCGGATCGTTTGAATGCAGTCCCCGTAATCTGCCAGTTTATGTCTTAATGTTTTGATATGCATATCCACCGTTCTGCTTTCACCCATGTAATCCGAACCCCATACGCTGTCATAAAGCTGATCTCTTGAAAAAACTTTTCTTGGGTTAGATAGAAAAATTTTTAGAAGTTCAAATTCCTTATATGTCAGATATATCGGTTCACCCGCTATCGTAACCGAATGCTCTCCTACATTCATGACAAGCTTGCCAAATCGGAATACTGAACCAGCATTATTTTTTTCGCTCCTCCGAAGTACGGTTTTTACTCGGGCAACCAGTTCCATCATGCCAAACGGCTTAACAATATAATCATCTGCGCCCATCTCAAGGCATTTTACTTTGTCGATCTCCATGCCCTTTGCCGTAGCCATAATAACCGGTATATCCGCGCACCTTACGTCTGCTTTAAGCTTTTTAAGCACAGAAATGCCATCTTCATCGGGCAACATAATGTCCAAAATAATAAGTTTGGGCATTTCGTTTTGCAGGACTTTCCATAATTCTTTTGGGCACGCAAACCCTTTTGTTGCAAATCCCGTTGCCTGCAACGTGTATAAAATAATATCGCGAATGCTGTCATCATCTTCTAACACCCAAATCATTTGCCCACCTCCCTTTGCACTATAATTGTACTGCGCCCATGTAAAGACTAAAAGAAGGATTATGTAAAATCCATGTAAATAATCCAATCATTCTTTTTTCCACCAAAAAATGTTTTTATACCAACTATGATTATAGCAGGTATAAAAACATTTCGCAACCATTCTATGAACTTTTTACAAAACAGGATAGAATCTATTCTTGAATCGCAAATACGCAGCCTTCCATCCTTTCATTTTATTTACTTGTGCAATGCATATTATTCGCGAAGATAAAGGTCATTCAATCAGCTTATAATCAGCCAACGGCTTGCATGTATCTAAATCCCAACGGAATAATTTTACGCAGGCATTAGGCACATCTTTTTCCTGCAGTGTAAAAACGTTTCCGTCTGTGAACAATCCCACAAGTTCCTTTGTCTCATGATTGACAAGATACAAAGATACCAATGTATTTGTATTCCCAACAACACGAATTTCACCCGGCTGAAGATTCGTAATTTTTATTTTACCTTTGTAAAGCCCCTCTTCTGCATTTCCCAGTCTGAAAACAAGCATCGTTTCAGCCGGTATATGTATCTGAAAATCATGTTCCTCAAAGCTGATTCTTTCCGGCAATTTGCCGTATAAAACAGAAGCCAAACAATCATTTTCTATTTGCACCGTATGTTGTGCCGCCGTTTTTGTTTTATTGCCTACTGCAAGATAACTTTTCCCCTGAAAGTTCCATATTTTATTCCAAATTTTACCTCGAAACGCTCCTTCTGTGTAGTTTAAACCATACCAAATAGCAGCTTTTTCTTCTTCTGTAAGCATATCCATATTTTCTTTCCATAAATCATCTGTATATCCCATAATTCTGCCACAGATAACGGCTGCTTCCGCACGAGTAACCACACCTGATGGATCTAAGGCCCCGTCTTCATTTCCTCGAACCAGGCCTGTACATACCATATTGGAAACAGCTGCTTCGGCGAAAGTTGTGATGCAGTCTTTATCCAAAAATCCTTTAAGCGCAGACAAGTCGCCTTTTCCGTAATACAAATCTGCAGCAATCAATGCTCTTGCTGTCATCGTCATTGCATCCTGCCTTGTAATTGTATTGTCCGGATAAAACTTGTTATCTTGGTCTCCCAATAAAACCCCTGCTGCTTTCCCGGTATTCAGTGTTTCCCAATAATAGGTATCCTTTGCCACATCTTTAAACCCTTGCGCTGCATTTTGACCGATCCCTTCACTATCATTGTGTGCGGCAATGCCTAAGGTTTCGATCAGATACATGGCAAACTCCCCTCTGGTGGTTGCATTGGCCGGTGCATAGATCCGTTCGGTACAGTTTTTAAGAATCCCATTATTACTTAGAGTTTCAATCGCCTCCGTCGCCCACGCATAGTCACCAATATCGGTAAAGCGAACATCCGATAGCTTTGTTGTATCAACACCACTTATTTTAAACACGGCTGTTTGTCCAAGCGATAGTTTCACTGTAAAGGTATCGCCAGTTAATGTAATGTCACTTGCTTTGCATCCGTAAAGCGCCTCAATTATGCCATTTTTTAAAGACACAAGACCATTTGTACTTACAGCTGGAATTACGGCTTGAATGCTTTCTTCAGGCAGATAACCGCTTGCAAGATTTGTGTCTTGTGCGCTATTGCGGTTTAATACAACCAGATAAATATCTCCATTTTTTAACACACTTCTGTATTCATAATTTCTTTCAAGTCCGCGATTTACAATAGGGTAATTTCCATATTTAAATGCATCCAACGCAAATTCCTGTTCTGCTTTTGCAAAGGTAGTGATTGTTTCCCCTAAGGGTGATTCCAAAAGCGGCTGATTGGGCGAACCGTCCGTAGGAATCAGGGACTTATCTACGCCAAAATATCCACCACCATAGTGATCCGCCAAAAGGCCCTGATACCAGAAGTTTCTCATTTCATCTCCGGTTGGGTAATATCCGCCGTATGTGAAAGATTGCAGGACTGTATAGAATGGCTTAAGACCTCTTGTTGCCTGTGCCGCCATTTCTGCAAAATCCCGCACACAGTTGCCCGGCCGATATAGATTGGACGGATAGGGGTCACACGCCATAACATCGCAATATTTTGTAACCGATTTGAAATTGCGGGTGCTGGCTTCTAGTAAATATACCGGGTGCATATCATCGATATCCCGAATCATTTGATAAGATTGCTTTAAAAGCTTATGCCCATCCTCAAAGGCATTTGGAATTGCTAGAAACGGCTCATCCTGTACTGCATAACCAAATACGTTTTCATTATTCTTAAAGGCTTCAACCACGATACGGGAAGATGTAATGTTATTTTCATGGGCTGCCGGCACCATACCATGATAAAGGCAAATTAATGCTTTGATCCCGACCTGGCCGCAAGCTGCAACAATTTGATTCAACATTGCTGGCTTTTCCGGATATTGATATGCATACCCATAGGGCACCTGCACAACATTTATACCTAATGCTTTACATTGAGCAAGTTCATTATAAACGACTGTATCCCCAACTTTCTCCCCCTTCCACCATTCTGACGGAATGTGATAGCCCAGTGTAGGAATGAATAGGCTGCCGTCACTGTTTTTGTACTGACAGTTTTCATCAATTGATGTAGGGCGCGGATACACATATATATCTGTTATAGACGAATCCAATCTGTTGCCTTGCAAATCAACCGTTTCCGCTTCCATGGTATAGGCATACTTCATTTTTTGCATAAGACTTCTATCGAATTGAAATCCTGCCTTGCCTTCAAAATATGTCGTACCCAACTGCTTTGCTAAAATCCTGTCACCATCTTTCAGATAAAAGTTCACACGACAGTTTTCATATTGATACCCGTGGTCGCCACCTGTGTTAAATGTCGCTGTGGCTACCCCTGTTTTTTGAGAAGGATAGTAGAAGGTAGAATCCGTTGTAATATGGACAATCGGCGTTCGACAGACCTGCACAAAGGATATATCATCAAACCAAACTGTCCCCTTTGAATACAGGCGCAAATATAAGGCAATCGCACGACAACCGGTGGGTGTTAAAAAAGAAGTGGTCACCTGCTTCCATTCTCCATCTTCGTCATTCTCCGTAAAGAATTTTTCTGAAACCGTACTAAGGCCTAAACTTGTTTCCACTTCCTTCTTTCCGCTCTTTATAAAATTTTCCCGATGACATTCATATTTTAAACTCACTTCCGGTACTATTTGCTCTGTAGTTTCTTTTCGAACCCACGCGGATACTGTATACTTTGTATCAGGATATACATCTATGATCTGCCGCACATATGGATTTTTGCTTCCCGAAGACTTGATTTTGACTGCATGACCACTTTCTCCGTGATAAACGGTGTTGTCATAGGTTACATAGGCGTTTGACTCCCAACTGCCGCCAATCGGCCGCCAATCATCCGGGATTCCGTCCTTTTCTGTTTCAAAATCACTGTTGAATAAAATATTCTCATATACATTTTGGGGTTCCTCCGCAGCATTGCAAACATGAAAGTTACTGCAAAGAAAAAACATAGATAGAATAAAAGCAAGTGTTTTTTTCATGTTACTACTTCCTATATTCAAATTTCTTACCTATAAGGATAATGCTAATTTGAACGTTCAAATTAGCATTATCTCTCATT
>JAQXGO010000049.1 GCA_029006755.1 Clostridia bacterium
GGTTATAGACTCTCCGTGGAGGGCTTATGGAGAAGCCACATACACCGCAACAGGTTTGGAAGCTCTGAAGAAATATAAGAACGCTTCATGGGAAGAAAGAAGTTCTTCAAAGCTTCCGTCAAGCATAAAAATGGTTGAAAACGACTGGGCGAATGTATATAAAACAGAGGAATACAACTATGTCGAACAAGGAGTAAGTGTTTCTCAGGAAAAGACGGCGACAATATATACCGTCGTGTTTGGTGGCGAGGTTCGCTATGTCTTTGATGACGGACGCGCACCCGGATTTACCTATTATCCCGGAAACGGCTACAGCAAGCAAACTACAGCAAATACACAGAAAATATATGTTGATTTAAATGCATATGATGTGCTGGCGTACAATATAAACGGAAATAATTATTTCAAGATAAGAGATATTGCCAAAATGATGGAAGGCACATCAAAAATCTTTGATATTGAATATGACGCCGGGACAAATTCAATCAATATGATCGGTTACTTCGACTATAAGGAGGTAGGCGGAGAGCTTGCAAAGGGCGACGGAGTCACCAAGACTGCGATTGCCTCTTCGGCATTTTTAACCTATGACGGCGTTCCGGTAAGCGTTGCGTGCTATAACATTGACGGAAATAACTACTTTAAATTGCGTGATGTAACAGATGCGCTTGATTGCAGGGTCGAATGGAATGACAGAAATAAAGTGATTAACATTATCACAACACTTTCTGCAAAAGAGGATCCCAATGAGGCAAAGGGATAATGAAGAATGCAGGATATTGGGGTAGTATATTTTGAATTTTAAAAGGGATTGCGAAAGAAAAGTAATTTGTCTGTTGGGGCGGGATAGCCATGCTTTGGCTTTCCCGCCTTAGCCGTCATACAGCACGGATTTTATGCGATATCCCGGCAAGAACTATATTCTCCCCTTCCGATTTAGGCCCTGTTTTCGGTCACGGCAATATCACTTCCGAAAACACCGGCAATCACAATATCCCCTACATGAACCGGCAATGTTACAACACCTTTATTGATGATATGCATACATGCATGCATATCTGCTTTTGGTATCGGCATGATCGTTTTTACCGGGATAACCGTTCCGTCCGAACAACGCATTGTCGATGTGACAGTGCGCATGGGGTTTGTACATTCGGCTTCGGCATACTCCGCACCCCTTTTGCACGTGTTGCCTATTACGCCCAAAACGTTTCCGGTTTCGTCAAGCTCTGCCTTGAGTGCACAGCCCTTCGGGCATATAATACAGGTGAATTCTCTTATCGCCATATCAAAGAACCTCCATATCGATGTTTAATTCTTTCGCATTTTCAAGCTGTTGTGCCTTTAGCGTTATGCACTGCATTTCACCAGGCGCAACCTTTGGCTTTCTTGTTTTAAATATCACCTCATTGCCGCTGCATACTTTTATCTCGGCATGTTCATAGACATTCGCAACTCTAAAAAATACCTTTGTGTCCTTTTTCTCCGTTATTCTCTGTGGTACGGTGTATCTGATTTTTCCGTCTGTTGTAATGGGAATATCAACATTGTTTTTCAATTTGCCCTTTATGTATAGCGCGGCATTCTTGCCGGCAATCTCTGCCTCCTCTGAAACATAGTCCACAAGGTCATGCACATGCAGAACATTCCCGCAGGCAAACACGCCCGGTATAGATGTTTCTCTGTTCTGGGTTACATCGGCACCGTTTGTAATTGGGTTCATCTCTACACCCGCCGACTTTGTAAGCTCGTTTTCAGGGATCAGACCTACCGACAAAAGCAGTGTGTCACATTCGATAAACTGCATTGTTTCCCGAATCGGCTTGCCCTTTTCGTCCACTTTGGCTATCGTTACACCCTCAACTCGTTTTTTCCCATGTATCTGCACAACCGTGTGGCTTAAAAGCAGTGGGATATTAAAATCATGCAGGCACTGCTCTATATTTCTTGCAAGACCGCCCGAATACGGCATAAGCTCACACACTGCTTTGACCTCGGCACCCTCCAGTGACATTCTTCTCGCCATAATAAGACCTATATCTCCGGAACCTAATATAACGACCTTTTTCCCCGGCATATATCCTTTCATATTCACAAGCTTTTGTGCCGTTCCTGCGCTGTACACACCCGCCGGACGTGTGCCTGCGATATTTAAGGCTCCTCTTGAACGCTCGCGGCAGCCCATTGCCAGAATAATTGATTTTGTCTGTATCGTAAATATGCCGTCTGTCGGATTGGTTGCCGTAATCTCTTTATCCTCAGTAATATCAAGCACCATGGTATTGAGTTTCAATGGAATACCCAGTTCACGCACACGTTCTTCATATCTCCACGCATATTCGGGGCCTGTGAGCTCTTCTCCAAAACGATGAAGACCAAAGCCGTTATGTATGCACTGCTGCAATATTCCGCCCAGTCGTTCATCTCGTTCCAAAATCAATATATCTCGTATGCCATTTTCATAAGCTGCAAGAGCCGCACTCATTCCCGCCGGACCTCCGCCTATGATCACAAGATCTGTCATATCGTACAACCCTCCTTTGTTTTTCCTGTCATAAGCTTTGAGTTGCCGCCATTTTTTGTTATGCTGTCATAGGGCACACCCAATTCCTCCGACAGGATTTCCATTATGTACGGCATACAAAAACCGCCCTGACATCTTCCCATCTGTGCTCTTGTTCTGCGCTTTACGCCGTCAAGGTCACGAGCGGGAGGATTTGTTCTAATTGCTTCTCTAATTTCACCTTCGGAAACGCCCTCACAGCGGCAGATAATTCTGCCAAAGGATCTGTTTTCCATGATCATTCTGTTCTTCTCGGCAACAGAGGCTTCTCTAAACCGATGTGCCGGCTTTCTGATCGGATTGAAGTTTTCGTTTTTTGTAAGTTCCAGTCCCATATCTCGGAGCATTTCTGTTATATACGCCGCTATGGCCGGTGATGCACTCAGGCCCGGCGATTCTATGCCGGCGGCGTTTATAAAATGCTCGGTGGTTGCCTGTATGATAAAATCACCTGTATTGCCTACGGCTCTTAAACCGCAAAAGGATGTAATTGTATCTCTTGCATGGATCCCCTTTGTCGTTTCCGTACAGTGTGCGAGGATGGTCGAGAGGCCGTCAGCAGTGGTGGCGGTGTCGTTTTTGTCCTCTATGTTGTCCGCCGTAGGACCCAGCAAAAGATTGCCGTCAACAGTAGGTGTTACCAGTATGCCCTTGCCCATAGCCGACGGTGTTCTGAATATAGTATGCGAAATAATTCCGCCGCATGTCTTGTCAAGCAGTACATATTCACCTCGTCTTGGATGTATCTTGATATCTGTCTTCCCTGCCATAGCCGCAACGGCATCGGCATTTATTCCGGCGGCGTTGACAACGTATTTCGCATTGATCCTATCTCCGTTTGATGAAATGATTGCAAATGAAGCGCCGGTTTCATGTATTGCCGTAACCTCAAAATGCACCCTTAAATCCGCACCGTTATCCATTGCATTGCCGATTGCGGCTATTGTAAGCGCATAAGGGCATACGATTGCGCCCGTTGGTGCATATAACGCGCAAACTGCATCGGGTGAAATATTCGGCTCAATCTCGTGCAACGCATGCATGCTAAGAATGGAAAGCTCCTTTACGCCGTTCTTGATTCCCCTTGCATACAATTCCTCAATCTTCTTTTTGTCCGCAGCATTAAATCCTACCACAAGCGATCCGTTTCTCTTAAATTTTACACCCAATTCCTTCGCCGTTTGCTCCATCATTTCGGAGCCTTTGACGTTCAGTTTTGCCTTAAGCGTTCCCGGCGCAGCATCAAAACCAGCATGTACTATCGCTGAGTTTGCTTTGCTGGCTCCCATTGCCACATCATTTTCTTTTTCAAGAATACAAATGTTCAGTTTGTAGGACGAAAGCATTCGTGCCAGCATCCCGCCCACTACTCCGCCGCCAATTATTGCAACATCATACATGATTGTTCCTCCAGTGTTTATAGAAGAATTTGGAATTCTCTGCTATGTTTACGAAATATCATACTGTAGATATCCAACAGTACTATTTCATCTTTTTAAATCCTTTCATCGCCTGCACCACACAAATCAGAACGATAGAAAAGGCAATAGTACAGCCACAATACCGAATATCTGTCCTTTAAATCCTTTGCATACCATTTCGCATTTTCCAGTTTTTTTGCACCATACATTTTTTCAAAATCGGAAATATCAAGTCCAACACTTTGCAGATATGCAGCAATTTCATCCGCGGACGGAGCATCCTTCAATATGTTACGTATCTCGTTCCATCTTTCCTTATATACGGAGATTTCCCCCTCGTTATATGTGCCCGCTTTTTTCTGCAGTGCAATGACTCCCTCTGCGGCAGTACCGTAAATAGAACGTATTTTACTTTCCCATTCCGCACGGTCAAACGCCTGCGCCTGTTCGGGAATGTCAAGCTTTAATATCTCCTCACGCATGCGGCAGGTATATACCGTTGAAAACGCAACGTCCGTGCCATGCATGAAATATGGTTCATGATTCATAATACCCGTTATTTCAAAAAAATGCGACAAATGATGTTCGCTACCAGATCCCGGTCTTGAATTCCCCACATACGCCATAGCAATCCCGACACCGATCAGTGCTTCCATCAGTCTTTTCACAGCAGTTACATCACGTTTTAGCAGCAGCTCGCCATCATTCTTAATGCTGTCCGTCATCTGCATGGTAAGGTCATATACATATTGACAAAAGTATGCATGATGGACTGCCGCCGCCAGCCGCCAGTCGTTAAGACATGACAGTTTGCCTATAATATCACCATATCCCGACTGTATCATTTCCATAGGTGCGTCTTTTAAAACATCAACATCTGCTATGATTGCCTGCGGTACATGTGCATTGTACGTTACTTTCATATGCCCCATAATCATAGCTGCACCGCTTGAAGCATATCCGTCCATTGACGGCGCCGTTGCCACGATATAATACGGCAATCCTCTTGTATGGCTTACATATTTACATAAATCCTGCACCACACCCGAACCGACTCCCAAGATTAAATCGGTTGTATCGGAAATAATATTGTTAAGCTTTTCTGCTGCTGTTTCATCGGGTATCAGCAAATTATCCTCAAAAACAAGCTCGTCTTGAAGCTTTTCCTTTAAAAGTTCTGCTACTTTTCTTCCACATACAGCATATGTATGCTTATCGGCAACAACAATGATATGCTGATAATCTGCTGCCAAGTCATATATTTTATTGATTGCACCTTCCGCAATAACAACCTTGTCTATATCACAAGTATGATTTTTTCCGCAGATGCAAACTCTTCCTTTTAAAAGTTCTGCAATATCCATCTTATATCTCCTTGTAAATATTATTGAACATTTTTGAATAATTCATATTGACTCTATGAACGAGTTTATTATATAATATAGACACACATTATTGCAAGCAATCATCAGAATAAGGCAAATAATCAGATTAATTTTGCACATTGTTCAAAAATAATCACGCAAAGGGAGAGATGGATATGTTGAAAAGCGAAAGACAGGAAATGATTTTAGAGCTGCTTCAGGAGAATAAATATATAACTACACAAGCGCTTGCCGAAAAAACATTTGCAAGCTATTCAAGTGTAAGGCGAGACCTTGAGGAGCTTGAGGATGCAGGACTGATCAACCGCAGCTACGGAAAGGTGGAGCTTGCAAACCGCAATTCCCTTTTGGTTTCATACCCGATAAGAATAAACAAGAATTCCGCACAGAAAAGTATCATTGCAAAAAAAGCCGTCGCGCTGATTAAGGAGGGTGACACGATCTTTATTGACCCTTCCTCAAGCTGTTCTTTTTTTGCAAAGGAGTTATTGCATATGAAGGGCATTACCGTCATTACCAATAACGTGGAAGTGCTGAGTTTCATGAGCCAAAGCAGCATAGACGTAATATGCAGTGGCGGACTCCAGACCACGCCTAATAGGTATGCCCTTGTCGGTCCGATAGCAGAGCAAACCTTTAAACACATTCACGCGGACTGGGCTGTTTTTTCGGCACGTTCTCTTACGGAAGACGGCCGGATTTACGATGTGCATTACAATGAAACTGTCCTTCGAAATGTCATGCTCGAAAATGCAGAAAAAAAGCTATTTCTCTGTGACAGTTCAAAGTTTGGAACAAATTCCACATATTATCAGTGCAGCCTTGCTGATATTGATTATATGGTCTGTGACAGTAAAGAGACGAAACATTATCAGCAAAAATACTCTAATCTAAAAATCATATAAATCATTGCATGAAAAACGGCTACAACTAAGCGTTGCAGCCGTTTTTCATGCTCGATAATTAGGCTTCTTCAAATGCACTCTTATCAAGTCCGCAAGTTGGGCAAACCCAATCTTGGGGAACATCTTCCCAAGCAGTACCCGGTGCTATTCCGTTGTCCGGATCGCCAACAGCGGGATCATATTCATATCCGCAAGGACAAATATACTTCATTGCAATCATCTCCTTTCTTTAGTATGTATTATTCAGCTTTCCACAATCCATGCAGATTACAATAAGCGTATACCGTCTCAACCTCATCATTCTCACAAATCCAGAAACACACTTCAGGCTTAGCCCCCGGAGTTAACGCTTTTCTTTGATTTCCTTCTTTTGTCTGCAAAGAAATCCATTCAATATAGTGCTCTTCAAGCATCGGATGTGCAACAGAACCCACATTGACAACCACCTTATTTCCGTCAACTTTCCAATCAGGAATATGCTTTTCAGTAGCAGCTTCTTTGGTATTTGGTACAAGTTCGGTCATTTTTTGACCACAACACATAAAGGGGACACCCTTGTTTTTTACCATAGCAATAATGTTCCCGCAATGCTCACAGATATAAAATTTTTGTTCCATTTTTTACTCCTTTTTCTTTTTTTATAGTAAAGCATCAGTGGCAATATCCACCTTTCGCTTTTAAACCGGATGGAATCTACGATCTCTTTATGATCGTTTCATCTGCCTGCCATATTAGTAATTCTCTGCATGTATTTCAAAGAAAGCCTTCGGATGCGCACATACAGGACAAACCTCCGGCGCTTTTGTACCGACTACGATATGCCCACAATTGCGGCATTCCCAAACTTTAACTTCACTCTTTTCAAACACAGATGCTGTTTCAAGATTGTTAAGAAGTGCTCTGTATCTTTCTTCGTGATGCTTTTCAATAGCGGCAACCATACGGAATTTTGCGGCAAGTTCTGTAAATCCTTCCGCTTCGGCTGTCTTGGCAAAACCCTCGTACATATCTGTCCATTCATAGTTCTCGCCATCTGCCGCAGCTTTTAAGTTTTCTGCAGTATCACCAAGCCCTTTTAATTCCTTAAACCACATTTTTGCATGTTCTTTTTCATTATCAGCAGTTTTAAGGAACAGTGCGGCCATCTGCTCATATCCCTCTTTTTTAGCAACCGATGCAAAATAGGTGTACTTGTTTCTTGCCTGAGATTCACCTGCAAATGCCGCCTCGAGATTTTTCTCGGTCTGTGTTCCGGCATATGGATTCTTGTCAGGTGCCTCCTTAAGTTTTGCAAACTTACTTGCCGGCTGTTTGCAAACAGGGCAAGTAAAGGCATCCGTCATTGGCCCTTCGTGCACATAACCGCATACAGTACATTTCCATTTTTCCATTTTCACTACCTCTTTCTTTTCATTATTTTGAATTCATTTAAGTAATTCTTTTGCAACCTCAACAGAAAATTCCTCGGTTAACAGATTGGCAATCATTTCTTCTAATCATTTGTGCGCATTGTCACTTTGCGGAAGCATAACACATGCTTCGTTTGCAAAACTTCCTTTTTCATATGTTGTTAGCCTATTTATCCATTCCGCAAGGATAGGAGCACTTAGACAGCATTTTTTCATTTGTCACACTTTCATAAAAACGATAGCCTCCGGCAAAGTTATAACAATCAAATCCTTCCCCTGTCAATATTCTGCAAGAGATATAACTTCTAAGACCGCTTTGGCACATTACATATAACGGTTTTGATTTATCAAATTCCGAAAGTCTTTCACGCAAGCTGTCAACAGGAATATTGATAAATCCATTTACATGACCTCTTGCATATTCCTTTTCGGTTCTCGTGTCCAGTAATGTGACACTGCCGTCTTTCGGGAGTGTATCCATTTCATTGATATGAAACTGCTTTAATTTCCCGCTTGCGATATTATCAATAATAAACCCTGCCATATTTACCGGATCCTTTGCCGAAGAATATGGTGGAGCATAGGCAAGTTCTAAATCCTTTAGTTCGTTTGCGTTCAGTCCGGCAGAAATAGCGGTTGCAATCACATCAATTCGCTTGTCCACACCGTCATACCCTACAATCTGCGCGCCGAGTATATGAAGGCTTGATTTGTCAAAAACAATCTTCATTGTCATAGTTGTTGCTCCGGGATAATATCCGGCATGGGATGTGGGAGAAAGGATAACGCTTTCAAAATCATACCCGGCAGCTTTAGCGGCTTTTTCGGTAAGCCCCACCGAAGCGGCAGTTAAATCATACAATTTTATAACCGATGTCCCCATTGATCCTTTGTATCTGCTGTTCATTCCGCAAATATTATCTGCCGCAATTCTTCCTTGCTTATTTGCCGGACCTGCCAATGATATAACAGCGTTACTGCCGGTTATGGTATGTTTTACTAAAACCGCATCCCCTACTGCATAAATATCAGGAATAGAAGTTTCCATTCTGTCGTTTACTACGATAGCACCTTTTATTCCAAGCGCAAGGTCGGCATCTTTCGCAAGCGTATTATCAGGTGCGACACCTATCGCAAGAATAACCATATCGGTTTTGATGGGTGAATCATCCTGCAATAAAACAGAAACGCCATCATCCTTTGCTTCGAAGCCGATTACATCACAATTGAATTTTAAATGCAAACCTTTTAAGCGAAGCTTCGTATGTATCATCGTAGCCATGTCATAATCCAAAGTGTTCATAAGTTGATTGCCGCGCTGTATGACTGTGACACAGATACCGAGCTCCGATAGATTTTCCGCCATTTCAAGACCGATGAATCCACCGCCGACCATAACAGCTTTCTTTGGTTTTGTTGTTTCTATAAAACGATGAATTTTGAAGGTATCTTCCACCGTTCTTAATGTAAAGACTTTATCATTATCTATCCCAACTAAATTGGGCATAACGGGCTTTGCGCCGGGCGATAGAATCAATTTATCATATGCGTCTTCATATATATCGCCCGTTTCAAGATTATGAACCGTTACGGTTTTTTTATCTTTATTGATTGCGGTTACCTCATGACGAACATTTACTTTGATTCGAAATCTTTTCCAAAAACTATCGGGAGTCTGCAAGGTAAGTTCTTCTTCGTCTTCAATTACTCTTCCGATATAATATGGCAAACCGCAGTTTGCATACGATATGAAGCCGGAGCGTTCGTAAACTGTAATAGCTGCTTTTTCATCTAACCGTCTTATTCTTGTTGCGGCAGTAGCACCGCCTGCAACCCCGCCGACTATTACAATTTTCATACTATCACCTCACTATCTCTCCGCAATATGGCATCGCGCCCTTATTTCCGTTATATGTCGATTATAGCACTTTTTTGAGTTTTTGTAAATACAATTTTTAAAAATACATCCACGTTATCCTATTCTACTTATGAAAAATTGTGCAGATTGTGGCAGTAAGATGTGGTATCACGTCAGGCATAGCTCAAGCATTACTCTCCATACCTCTGAATTATTTTCAAGTTCTGCCGTGCATGTTATTCCATGACCGATTGTCTTGATGGGTGAGACAAAATCTTTCTGCATGACACGGGAAGAATCCGTACCATTGGCATAGTGCCATAAGTTTAGGCCGTTTACACCGAACCAACTTTTTAATAGCTGTGGATTTACTGTTGCAAGCTGACCTATTGTGTGTATGCCGTATTTTTCGAGTTTTTTTGTAGTGGTTCGTCCGGCATATAAAAGTTCCGAAACGGGGAGTGTCCATACCTTGCTTTCCACATCAGCTTCTTTTATAACCGTAATTGCATCAGGCTTTTTCATGTCAGAGCCAAGTTTAGCAAATATCTTATTATATGAAACACCTATGCTTACGGTTAAGCCGAGTTCCTCTTTGATAGCTTTGCGAATGTTCTGAGCTATTTTCTCGCCTGAACCAT
>JAQXGO010000050.1 GCA_029006755.1 Clostridia bacterium
TAAGTACGCCGTCAATTTCCTTTAATCCGTAAATATTACCGCTGTTTTCGATATTGTCGATAAGCTTTTCTACATAAGCAGGCATCTTGCCGTCAAGAGCGGCACCAAGACGTGCTTCCTTTGTGAACATTACAGGGTCCCAACCTGTAACGCAGTCCTTCATACAACCGCCGCAGAGAGAACATTCATAAATATTGTTTATAATATCCTCTGAATATTCGATTGCATCACGTGCAACAAGTGACAAACCGAGAGCTCTTGCTCTTGCTGTGTTTCTCTCTTGTCCCGTTGCATTTCCTATCGGACAGATATGACGGCACATCCAACAGAAACGGCACGAATCCATATGTTCTTTTGATTTTTGTGAAAACTGCATAATCGTTACCTCCTTATAATCCAAGCTTAAACGGATTTAAAATTCCGTTCGGGTCAAGCTGTTTTTTAATCCCTTCAAATACCTGCATTGCCGGTCCGTACTGTTCCTTCATAAGTCTGCCCAGCTTTATGCCTACGCCGTGGTGGTCGTTTACAACGCCACCGTTGGCAAGTGCCGTTCTTACACCGCAGTTCCATATATCATTATGGAGTCTTAATGCCTCATGCGGATCCTTGGGCACATCCTTTTCATCTACGATAAATCTGTCGTAAATCATGCAGCCCCACTCATACCAGTGTGAGAAATGTGCTATAAATCTTGCCTGTGGGAAGTTTGTTTCAATTGCCTTTTTCATTTCCCAATAAATGTTTTCTATCTTATCATAAGGTGCAATCGTATCCATTGTACCAAAGCACTGCGGCAAATCCATCATGTGTCCGGGATAGAAGAATGTTATCTTCTCATTCCACCACTTTTCGCCGTATTCCGAACCGAGGTCTTCAGCACCGTATTTTCCAAATGTGTCAAGAAGTATTTTCTCTTCAAGGTCTACCATTTCAGCAACACCTTCAATGGCGATATTCATAAACGCACCCGGCTTTTCAACTCCCACTATCTTCTTGATAAGTGTAGCTGTTTCAGCCTCATCATACAATCTCATAACTGACGGCTTGAATTTCTGCAAAAGCTCTCTGCCTGCGTTAAATGCGTCTGTCATGTTATGGAACAGAAAACCGCGGAATTTTCTTGACTCGGGCTGCTCATAAATTCTCATCTGCGCCTTTGTCATTATACCGAGAGTTCCCTCCGAACCGATAAATATCTGATTGAGGTCGGGACCTGCCGCATGCTTCGGAGCCGATGAAGTTTCAATAATATCACCGTTAGGCAGTACAACCTCCATCTGAAGTACCATATCATCAATCTTTCCGTACTTTGTCGACGACACGCCTATGCCTCGGTGAGCGAGAAAGCCGCCTACGGTTGAGCACGTAAGGGATGACGGATAGTGCATTGTTGCATATCCTTTTTCGTTTGCCGCCCATTCAATATGCTTATATATAGCACCTGTACCGCATTCTATGTACATACCCTTTTCATTTACATCGTAAATCTTATTCATCCTCTTTGTGTCAAGGACAATACCTCCGCATACCGGAATAGCACCGCCCTGGGTTCCGCCGCCGCCGCCCCAGGTGGTAACGGGAATTTTATAATAGTTTGCAATCTTTAAAACTGCCGATGTTTCCTTTGCGTCCTTAGGTGCAACCACAAAATCTGCCTCAGGCATTCTAAGGCCGCGGTCTGCCCACATTCTCGACAGCCAGAAATAGTCCACACTATGCGTTATCTTGTCGATTGTCCTTGTTGAACAATTTTCTCTGCCCACCGCATCCTCAAGTTCGGATGCGATCATGTCAAATAAAAAATCAGTCATTTTCTTTCTCCTTTTCTATGTTTTTAATCTTCCAACGGGTCAAATGCAAGACCCGGAATAAACTTACAGAATTCTTCAAGCACATCCGCATATTTCCCATACATCTCTGCCATATGGTGAATGTACGGTCCGTTGATGAGTTTCTTTTCTATTTTGCATAAATCCTTAAATTCTGCCCACATATATGTGCCGAATGTGTGAGGGCCATCCACCGTATTATACTCACCACCCAAAAGCGTGTACTTCCCACCGTCGCCTTGGAACCGTGCTATTGTCCAGCCGCCGTCCTTTGCCTTAAAGCTCGGCTTTGTATTAAATAGCTTTGCCGTACAGCTCTCGTCCTTAACCGAGTACGGAAAGGGCCCGCAGTGCCACAACAGTTCGGCATTTCTGTTCTCCGGATGCCTTACGGTAAATTCTCCAAAGGTCGTCTTATGCTTCCCCCTGGATGCACAGACAAGCAGCGCGCATGTGATTGCACCGTGAACGTCCGACTCGCAGGTGACAATATATCCCATATCGTGCAGAATACTCATTGCAAGGCAAGGATTCGCGCCGAACGCAAGCGGCATAGCCGTCCAGCATTCACTGGAAAGTACATCCGCACCTGTTTCGTCAAATATCTCCTTGTATACATACACGAACGCAAGCATTTTCTTTAACAGCTCATTATCCAGACCTGCCGTGTCATATTTCGCTTTAAGCGCCGTAATATCGTCCATAAGCGCATGGGAATTAGAATCAATGATTCTCTTGAATTTATCCTCGACTTGCGCCATATTGACATTGTTTAAATTTATCCCGAATTTCTCCATCAGTTCCAGTTCGTTATACATAACGCTCTTAAACGGCGTAAGTCTTGTTCCCACCTGGGTGACGGCAAGCCCCTTGAAATTCTTGACCATAGTCACAACCGAAAGGAATTTCTTTAACCCTTTTGCAAATATTTCACTTTCCACAGGGCAGTTTTCAATATATGAAAATGGAACATGATAACGCCTCAGCTGCTTACTGATCGCAAACAGTCCACACTGACAGTCCGTATATCTCATACCATCCGGCTCAAATACCATATCCTGCGGCCCCCACAAAAGCACTGGCACACCCATTTCCTTTGCGACTCTTCCGCAAGCCTCCTCATTCCCGAAATTACAGTTAATAATAAAGATCGCGTCAACCCTCTGCGCCTTAAAATAATCGCATACTCTTTCGATATCGGAATTTTTGTAGAGCACACCAATCTCGTTTAGCCATTCTAAATCATAAAATTCCGTGATGGCATCCTCGAAATTTTCCCTTATGTGCTTTATCACTCTATTCTTATTCTCAACGCCCTTTGCCGGCTCAAATATCCCTTTGCGTGTCTTAAAGTCGCCCAGATCTCGCACTTCGGGAACAAGTCCGATCTTTACCTTAAAATCCAGCATAGCCGATCTCCTTTCCACATCTTCTAAGTCCATGTATGATGATCCGTCTCGCAAACAACAGCGTCAGTCCCTGACTGAGCGGCTAAAGCTTTGCGGAATCAAGAAACATGCTTCCTTCGTTTTAACATATGTATTGACAAAAAGACATACGCGCTTTCTTTATGAAAAATATTTTCAATATTTTTCATATTAGTTTAATCGAATTATAGCATATTGTAAAAAATTTTTCAATACTTTTTTATAAAAAATGTTTTCATTTGAAAAGTTCTTCTTGTTGCTACAAAATACAGAATGATTTTTAAATGTACGCCTCGTAATATTTTGGGTATATACCCATTGAAAAACAAAAAAACACACCCTTAGAGGCGTACTCTAAAGGACAGTTGTTCAGCGTAAAGCGGTTTAACTATTTAGGTTGCACCGCTTTTGCCGTGTTTACCAGACTTTTAGCGGATTTACCTTTATTTCTTCTATGAGTTCCAACAGTTCTTTTCCAAATGGTTTATGTCCTACACCGACAAGATAATACTTTCCACCATAAATGAGCAGGTTGTTATCTATTGCCGGATATTCGTTATAGCTCATAACTCCGCTTGGAAAGATGTGCCGTTCTGTCTTGACATTGCCGAAGCCGTGGTCAATGTCGAGAATAATTGTGTTTTCAAATTTTTTCATAATAAAATCAGTCCTATAAGCATAAAGTCTCTATGGAATACTGCGATCCGTTTAACGAAAACAGCGACACTCTCGTTACGGATGATATGGAGGTGTTCTATGAAAAAGAAGGCGATATCAATTCGCTCTTATATACCGTCCGTAAAGATGGCACAGCTATGATTACCGGAGGGGCGGGAAAATTTTATGCAGAAGGAGCGGAGTTTGAATTAGATATTCCGTCTAACATTAAAGGACACACCGTAACGGCTATAGCGGACGAAGCTTTGCGTGACGGTTATGCCAGGATTGTCGGAGTATCTGTTCCGTCAACTGTTAAGGTGATAGGTGTTCACGCAATTGATGCACGCTATCTTAAATATCTTAATTTAAGTGAAGGGCTTGAGGTTAGAAAGAAAGCGGGTATCAACTGCGGCGACAATTTAACATCCATTAAAATCCCCGACAGTGTAAAATATATGGGAGGCGAAGCGATCGAGGGCGAAGCACTTACCGACATCAAGCTTCCGCCCGACCTTAAATATCTTGGTAAAAATATATCCTCTGCAACTGCGTATTCGGCAGATGAAGGTAACCGTGACGGCGATATTTTATATAACGGTCAATATCTGCTTTTGGGTTATAATTATGGCTATCTCCCATACGATGACGGCAACTCAGACCCGTCTGCACAGACGCAGACAAAATTTACATATCTCTGGGGACCGACCGAAAATGCGGTTATCCGAGAGGGTACGACAATGATGTGTGAAGAATCTTTTAATTTTTCAACTATAAAAACAGTAAGTATTCCTTCTACATTGAAAGAAATTCCGTATCTGGGTTTTTATTCTTGTAAAAATCTCGATAACGTTGTTATTCCCGGCAATGTAAAGACAATAGGTGACAGTGCCTTTTCGCTGGACGAAGGTCTTTCCAATCTCACAATTTCTGAGGGTGTTGAAAAAATCGGCGAAATGGCTTTCTTCCGCTGCAACAGCTTAAACGAAGTTACGATTCCCAGAAGTGTTACCGAAATCGGTATGCAGGCATTCGGCTGGGATTATGTAAACGACAATGATGTGCGGAACGAAAACCTGGTAATTAAGTGCTATAGCGGCACAGCGGCAGAGCAGTACGCACGCGACAACGGCTTTCAATGTATTTTAATTGACAGCGGCGAAACCATATCGGCCGGAGAGCCCACCGCGGCGGCAGACTCAAGATCTGTCTGTGAAGAAAAGGGTGAAAACTGCTCTGTAAGAAAATTCAAGGATTTGCAGGATGC
>JAQXGO010000051.1 GCA_029006755.1 Clostridia bacterium
GTTCTGCGGCACTTAAATTTACGCTAATGCTTGTAAAATGACTTCCAACAGACTGATTTACCATCTCGCTTTCTGTGTCTGCCCCAAAAAGATTTGCAACCGTAAACAACGCACCGCATATACCGGTTATTATACTGACGCATAGAAATGTTGCAAATGCCAATGCAAGATATTTGATGATTTTCTGTGCTGTTGTCATTTTACATCAACTCCTCCGAAAATGCAAGTGCCGTTTAAATAAACCGTGTATTGGTTATCCTTTGAATTTTGATGTTTTTTATTATCAATGCCGCCGAAAAGGGAATTGGAATTCACCTTGATGTTCACATTGTCGGGAAGAAGTATATCCGTTCCGCCGAAAATACAGCAGGCATTTATAACGGTATCGCTTTCAAAAACCGCGTTTCGTAAATCGCACTTGATTCCGCCGAACACAGCAGTAAGCTCCGCTCCCTTAAATATTTCATTGTCAAAACGAATATCCTGCCCCGAAAAAGCGGCAAAACCCGTTTTAATATCATTATCGTTTGCTTCCATGCTTTTCATAAATCCCCTGTCTCTTCCGACGCCGCCAAAAACCATTTTAATTCCGATTACGGCGATTATCACAGGTGCGATAAGCTTCCACACAATATTAAAGTCCAGAATGTTCTGACAGGCGAGAAGTAGGAATGTTCCTATGAATAGCCCGATAATATTTGCGGTTTTGTCATGACCGTTAAACAGCCCGACGAGGCTTGGAACAATAATAAACAGCGTCCACCAGCCGTCAAAAAATATTTCTATGTTTGTTATTGCAAATGCGTTTAAAATCAGCACCGCGCTTACTGCAAGCAGAGCCAATCCCCATATAATACTGTTCATTCTTTTCATATCGTTTCTCCTCCTCAAATTCTTTTTAATCGGCTTTCACAGCCGATTGAATAACAAATTAAGCCACAACGGAAATTACCCCGATAATAGTTTCATACATACTGTTCATTGCAAGCCTTCCCATAATATTTTCCTCCTGTTTCTAAGAATTTCCGTTTACGATTTGCGCATATACTTCTTCCGGGATCATCGGTGTACTAAGCTTTTTCATTGTCTCAGCTTCTATTTTGCCGTCCCTTGCGTATTCACGCCCTGCCTGACGCATCACCTCAAGAAACGGTCCCGTCACCTCCGCTGCCTCGGGCGCATTGAACATAGGACTTTCCGGTACTGTTATGATTGTATTGTCATTGGGAAACATGAGTTCAAACTGCTTGATCATACCCTCAAAGTTATTTTTGCTGTTCGGAAAACCGCAGCCGCAAATCATTACATAACGCAGGTGGGAAAAATCTGCCTGTGCAACGTGTTCATACCGTTCTCCGACCTTTTGCATGGACATACTGCCCAAGGGAAGCGTGCGATCCATAAGCGCTTTCAAAGGGGCAGGCATACCGTATCCGTAAAGCGGAAAACTAAACAGGAGCACATCGCTTCGTAAAATCTCTTTTAAAATGTCATGCATATCATCGGAATGCATACACTTACCGCCGTTTTTCATGCACGCAAAGCATCCTGTGCAGTATTCTATCTTTTTATCAATTACATCAATTCTATGTACCTCATTGTTTTCAATATCGTCCATTCCGTTTAAAAACGACCTTGTCATATGCATGGTATCGCTCTTATCACGTTTGGGACTACCGTTTAACACCAATATTTTCATGGTACCGTTTCACTCCTTTTTCTCTCTGTACTGATATTTTATTGCATATAACGTAGATTTTATAGGCAGATTTTCAAGGAAAATGTGTCCGAATTATAGTTTATATTTCCGATTTATCTCTATCCAAAAACTCCCGTCTGAACTGAGAGGGCGTAATTCCCTCTGTTTTTTTGAACACCTTTGTAAAAACTCTGTAATCGCCATATCCTGTACGCTCTGCTATTTCGGTTACAGAAAGCGAAGTGGAGAGCAGAAGTTTTTTTGCCTTTTCTATGCGGATATTCGTCAGATAAGCAAGAAATCCCACACCAATTTCGTTTTTAAACAGCTGACTGATATACTGCGGATTTAAGTGAAACTCATTCGCCAGTACGGATAGGCTTATTTCCTCCGACAAATGCTCCTGCATATACCGCGTGATAGAAGAAATAACACGTTCCTCCCGCTTTTCGGAGTCCGCCTGCGAGCTTGTCTTGTTCTCATACATAGATATTTTCAGATTATCAATGCAGCTGCCAAATTCCTCATAGTTTACGGGCTTTAGGATATAATCCGTGATTTGCAGCCGCAGAGCCTGACGGCAATATGCAAAGTCGCCGTATCCCGATACAATTACATAGGCAATTGCGGGATGCTTGGCGCGGCTTACTTCAATAACCTTTAACCCGTTCATAATCGGAATGTTGATATCCATAATTACAATATCCGGCAGAAGCGCGTCAATTTGCCCCAACGCCTCCATGCCGTCTGATGCCTCACCTACCACCTCACAGCCGTGCGCCTCCCAGTCAAACAGACGTTTAAAGCCCTCTCTTATCATAATTTCATCATCAACCAATAACACTTTAAGCTTTTTCATTTATATTCCTCCCGCATCAGCGGCAGCAGTATGTGTGCGGTTACGCCGCCGCCTGGATTTTCGGTGTAGCTTAAACCAAACTCCTTACCGCAGAGTAGCTTTATACGCTTTTGAACATTTAATATGCCTATGCTTTCTGTCTTTGTTTTCTCTTTGTCGTAATGAAGGAGTATTTCGTCAATCTTATTTTTTACGCTTTCATCAAAACCGTTTCCCGTATCTGCAACCTCAATTTCAATACAGTTTTGATTTATCCTTTTAGCTGATACTGTGATAATTCCTCGATAGCCTTTGTTTTTAAGTCCGTGAAGCAGACTGTTTTCAATAATCGGCTGAAGAATAAAATTCGGCACCAATGCGTCGCCCAAATCGGGGTCAATATCGCAGTGATATTGAAGGTTTGGATACCGGCAACACATCAGCTCCATATACGCATCCGAAAGCTCCGTTTCATCCTCAAGCATGGTCATTTGTTTGTCGGTTTTTATGCTCAGGCGGAAAAAATCTGACAAACGCATAAGCAAATCTGCCGTTGTTTTATCGCCGCCAAGTTGTGCCTGAATACGGATTGTATCAAGGGTGTTGTACAGGAAGTGAGGATTTACCTGACTTTTTAAGTAAAGCATGGACATTTTCTGCTGTGTAAGCTCCGCGCGCAGTATGTCCGGGTTTTCCAAGGTTAAATAAAAGGCAAGCGTCATAAGGGTAATTCCCATACCGCTGATAAGCCATGTGGGATTTATTACTTGTAAAGCCAAAACGATACTCTCAATGATTAGCGCTACACCGATTGCCGCTTTCTTTTTCAGGTCAATTTGTCTGCGGTTTTTGAGTAGCAGCCACAGGCATAGGAGCAAATAAAATGCAACGCTTATGTAGCAGGCAAACACGTAAATACCATATGAATAATTCCCCTTTTCCGTGATCGTATACTGAATCGGCAAAATCATTATAAGAAATTCTGCTATTATCAAATATATTTTTGCCTCAAGATGAAAGCGTACGGGCTTTGTTGTTTCCTCCTCCACCAGAATGGAAATGTATCTGTAAAACAAATATACAACAATCACCATGCTTGCAATAAACAGCCTGTGCAGAATTTCATTTAAAAACGGCTGTACGGTTTCCAAGTGATTAACCGTATAAACGGTTGCGGCGTCAAATGCAAGATGCAGCGGCGTTATAATCAGCAGTGCCGAAAAGGTTTTGTGCAGAGGTGTATTTC
>JAQXGO010000052.1 GCA_029006755.1 Clostridia bacterium
GCGTGAACTTTTAGAGCTTTCCCACGCGGAAATGGCAGAGATTACGGGCATGAGTGTCTCGGAATATATGGCCATGGAGGAAGGAAAAAATGATTTTACCTTCACATTTATTTATAAATGTGCAAAGCGTTTTGGGGTCGATATGGTTGAACTTTTAGACGGCACAAGTCCAACCCTGTCCTTCTATTCTGTCGTAAGAAAAGGGGAAGGCATGCCTATTTCCCGTAGAGAAGGCTTCTCCTATTTGCATTTAGCCCCATTTTTTAAGGAAAAACTCGCAGAACCGTTTTGGGTGACTGCAAAGTATAGTGAAGCAGAGCAAAACGCGCCCATTAAGCTTAGCTATCATGAGGGACAGGAAATTGATATCATTATTTCCGGAAGTCTCAAAGTTCAGCTTGAAGGATATACAGAAATTCTTCGTCCCGGAGATACTATTTATTATGATAGTTCTCATGGGCATGGCATGATTGCCATTGACGGCACTGACTGTGAATTTATTTCGGTTATCTTGAAAAAGGACTGAGTTAGAATGTTAGAACTGTATAAAAAATATTGCCGGGAGAGTTATGATGCAAATGGAGTTTTAACCGAATTCACTCCTCTGCCTACTCCTGATTTCAACTTTGCCTATGATGTTGTAGATGAGATTGCTGCCAAGACCCCAGATGCACGTGCGTTGGCTTGGTGTGACGAAAACGGTGCTGCGAGAGATTTCACCTTTGCCGAAATTTCTGCCCTTTCCAACAAGGCTGCCAACGTATTTTTAAGCCATGGTATTGGTAAAGGCGATATGGTAATGCTGATTTTAAAACGGCATTACCAATTCTGGTATACCATTTTAGCCTTACATAAAATTGGTGCAATTGTTGTTCCTGCTACCAATCTGTTGACGAAGAAGGATTTGGAATATCGCTACTCGGCAGCCTCCATAAAGGCTGTTGTATGTACCTCTTCTGCCGAAGTGCCCAAGCATGTAAGGGATGCTGTTCCCGCTTCTCCTTCTGTTACACATCTATTTTGTGTGAATGGCTGTGCAGATGGTTTTATTGATTTTGACAAGGAAGTTGCGGTTGCCTCTGATCGCTTAGACCGTATCCCTACTGCTGCAACTGATCCGATGCTTATGTATTTCACGTCAGGTACAACCGGGCATCCCAAGATGGTCTTGCATGACTTTACATACCCGATCGGGCATATTATCACAGCAAAGAACTGGCAGTGCGTCAAACCCGGCGGTCTACACTTTACAGTTGCCGAAACCGGCTGGGGCAAGGCTGTATGGGGAAAACTGTATGGCCAATGGTTTATGGAATGTGCTGTGTTTGTCTATGACTTCGGCAAATTTGTTCCCCATGATGTTTTGACGAAGATTGCCGAATATGGTGTCACAACCTTCTGTGCACCGCCGACAATCTATCGGTTTTTCATTAAAGAAGGTCTAGATAAGTATGATCTTTCCTCTTTGACGCATGCGACGACTGCCGGCGAAGCTTTAAATCCGGAAGTATTCAAGCGTTTTAAAGAGTATACCGGTCTTTCTCTTATGGAAGGGTTTGGCCAGACAGAAACCACGCTGATTGCTGCCACCTTGCAGGGAACTGCACCGAAGCCCGGTTCTATGGGTTTGCCTTCTCCTTTGTACAAGCTTTCTATTGTAAACGATGCAGGGAATCCTGTAGCTATGGGCGAAACGGGAGAAATTGTTATACAGGCAGACAAGAACCAACAGATTGGCTTGTTCTGTGGATATTACCGTAACGATGAGAAGACGGATGAAGTATGGTACGACGGATACTATCATACCGGCGACACAGCTTGGCGTGACGAAGATGGTTACCTTTGGTTTGTGGGACGCCGGGATGATGTCATAAAAGCTTCCGGATACCGTATCGGTCCCTTTGAAATCGAAAGCGTTATCATGGAATTACCTTATGTTTTAGAATGCGCTGTAACGGGTGCAGATGACCCCATACGCGGCACAGTGGTAAAAGCGACAATTGTTCTTACCAAAGGCTGTGTCGGCACAGATGCTCTAAAGAAAGAAATTCAGGACTACGTAAAAAAACAAACTGCACCATACAAGTATCCGCGTATTGTTGAATTTACGGACGAATTGCCCAAAACGATCAGTGGGAAAATTCGCCGTGTTGAAATTCGGCAAAAAGAAGAATAGAAGTAGTCTATCGACTACTGAGTTTAAGAGGATAATATGCACGAACTATTAGCACCTGCCGGCTCACCGGATGCTCTTGTGGCAGCGGTTGATGCCGGCGCAGATGCCATATATTTAGGTGGAAACACGCACAATGCGCGCCTTGCCGGGGATAATTTTTCAAATGATGCCTTACGGGAGGCCGTTTTGTTTTGTCACGCACGTCATGTAAAGGTTTATCTTACTCTCAACACACTTTTGACAGATCGAGAACTGGCTGAAATGCCTGCCTATGCTGCTTTCCTGGCAGATCTTGGCATTGACGGCGTGATCATACAGGACTTGGGGCTTGCTCGTCTTTTAAGACAATGCGTTCCCGCACTGCCTTTGCATGCGAGTACACAAATGACCGTGCATAACTCCGAAGGTATTGCGCGGGCGGCTGCATTAGGTTTTCGCCGCGTTGTTCTTTCTCGGGAATCCTTTGATCGGGATATGCTGTGTCACGCCCCGATTGAAACCGAGGTATTTATTCATGGTGCGCTTTGCGTGTCCTACTCCGGGCAATGCTATTTTAGCAGCATGCTGTCGAGAAGAAGCGGAAACCGAGGCATGTGTGCACAGCCTTGTCGACACATCTATAAAAACGGTTATGAACTTAGCCTGCATGACCTTTGTCTTGCCAAGCACATCCCTTCTTTGCTTTCTCTTCCCATTGCATCCTTTAAAATTGAAGGCAGACTGAAATCACCGTCCTATGTCGCGGGTGTTGTTTCGGTGTATAGGAAGCTCATTGACGAAAATCGTGCTGCTACTGCACAAGAGATGGATTTTCTTGCACAACTTTTTTCCCGCCAGGGTTTTACGGACGGCTACTATATAGAATCGCCCGGGCCGAAAATGTTCGGCTATCGTACAGAAGCGGATAAACGGAGAACTGCCGCATTGTCTGTTTCTGCACCAGCGCCTAAAAAGATTCCTCTCTCTATGGACTTGCAACTCTCCGCCCATACCCCTGCCTCGTTGCAACTTAACGACGGCAAGACTACGGTTTGTGTTACAGGGGATATCCCCGAAGCGGCGCAAACGCATGCACTCTCGCCTGCCGATTGTGAAAAACAACTGAAAAAACTAGGAAACAGCCCCTATTTGCCCAAAATTACTTGTCGGACAGAACCGTCCTTATTCTTGTCTACCTCCTCATTAAACGCACTGCGACGGAAGGGATTGGCAGCACTGGAAGAAGCACAAACACCCCATTATGCGTATACACCTTGGAACACTCCAATCCAATCGATGCCGGTATCGAAACAAAAAACCTATTGTATTTTTCAATCTGCTGCACAAATCCCTGCAGACCTTGCAGCCGACATGGTTTGGTTGCCGCTTTTTGCCGTTAACGAGAAAATACCTTTTCCCTGCGGCGTTGTGCTGCCTACAGTTTTTTTTGATAATGAAACTGCTGCAGTGCGGGAAAAACTAATCGCCGTTCGTGAAATGAACATTACGGCTGTGCTTTGTCAAACGATTGGGCAAAGTCAGCTATGCCGCAGCTTAGGTATGCAACCGTATGGTGGCATAGGATTAAATATTATGAACGCACATGCAGCCTCCATGGCAGATGTTACAGAAGTAATGCTTTCTCCAGAGCTGATGCTTTCCCAAATCGTATCTATGCCGAAGCCATATCCTGTAAATGTCATGGTTTACGGCCGTCAAACGCTCATGACCATGGAAAACTGTTTGGCTAAAAATCAGCATGCTTGCACAAACAGAAAGGCCTACTACCCCTTAACGGATAGGAAAGGCAATGTATTTCCGGTGCTTTGCGCCTACAAGCACAGAAACGAGATTTTAAACGCGCACCCGCTGTACATGCTGGACAAACTATCTAAGCTGCAAAAAGCTAATATAAATGCTTTTGTGCTGCGTTTTACAACGGAAAACAAGGCGCAGATTTGCGATATTATGGACAAATATCGCAAAGAACTCCCTGCAGACTTCCCCTTTACAAGAGGAAGCTATTTTCAAAAAGAGGCGAAAATTCCAGAAAAATAGGCATTTTTTTGCATTTCAAAAGAAAAAACGATACAATGTGCTGTTTTCAGTAAAACAGAGCATAAATTCAGTATTATTTGTTTTTTTGAAATGGTATCATACACTTGTTCTATGTAATAAGTCCGTTTTACATGGAATCTAAATTTTGCGGACGGAAAGGTTATGTAATGCTATGAAAAAACGGTATGTACAGGTTGGTATCGGCGGCAGAGCCAGAATGTTCTATAATGCTGTTGTTGATACATACAAAGAAACCTCAGAAATGGTCGGCTTTTGCGACATTAACCAGGCTCGTATGGATTATGCAAATGCGCAGCTGAAAGAAAAATTCGGTATTGCTCCTATCCCCACCTATTCTGTGGATAAGTTTGATGATATGATTCGGGAACAAAAGCCGGATGTTGTGATTGTTACCTCTGTTGACCGCACCCATCATAAATACATTATTCGTGCTATGGAGCTTGGCTGTGATGTTATTACTGAAAAACCCATGACAATGAACGAGGAAAAATGTCAGGCTATTTTAGATACTCAAAAACGCACAGGCAAAAACGTTCGCGTAAGCTTTAACTATCGGTATTCCCCGTTGCATACGAAGTGCCGCGAAATTATCGAAGATGGTACAATCGGTGATATATTCTCTGTACATTTTGAATGGCTTCTTGATATTCGTCACGGTGCTGACTACTTTAGAAGATGGCACAGAGACAAACGCAATAGCGGCGGTCTCTTAGTGCATAAATCCACACACCATTTTGACCTGGTAAACTTCTGGATTCACAGCAAACCGAAGACAGTTTTCGCATTTGGTGATCTGAATTTCTATGGCCGAGAAAACGCAGAAAACCGCGGTGTAACAAAGTTCTACAACCGTTCTACCGATAACCCAAATGCAGAAGGCGATCCGTTCGCAATCAATTTGAAGGATGGTGACACCTTACAGGGTCTTTACTACAACGCTGAAAAAGAAGACGGCTATTTGCGCGACCAGAGCGTTTTCGGCGATGGTATCAGCATAGAAGACACCATGGGTGTAATCGTTAAGTACGAAAACGGCGCAATGCTGACCTACTCCCTGAATGCATACATGCCTTATGAAGGCTATCGCATTGCTTTTAACGGTAGCAAGGGCAGAATCGAAATGACTTCGATTGACGTCCCCTACATTAATGCAGGCGGCGTTGTAGATGGTGCTACAAAAGAAACTTCCTTACGTGTATTCCCGATGTTTGGAGCAGCTTATGATATTGACATTCAGCAAGGCAAGGGCGGCCATGGCGGCGGCGATGCAGTGCTTTTAGAAGATCTGTTCGGCGAGAATCCGCCGGAGGATAGATTCCACCGCGCAGCCAATCAGGTAGACGGCGCAATGTCCATCCTGACAGGTGTTGCTGCAAACAAATCGATTCGCACAGGTATGCCTGTTGAAATCGATTCCTTAGTGAAGTTCTAAAATTTCATCGAGTTTTTGACATGTTGTCAGACTGCGAAAAAGAACGGTAATTCTTTCGAACACGTTCTCATCGGCGTATGTTGATACGATAGAAACATTTTTGAATACAAGTAAAATGCCCTAAACCCAACGCAGAATAGTGACAAGCAACTGTTCTGTCTTGCAATGGGGCAGAGAACGGCGTGACCCTTGCGGTCACGCCGTTTTTCTGCTTCCATAGGTTGTATCAGTCATAATTTCTCCAGATAGAACAGGAATATCAATTTCATCCACGAAGTTGAAGAAAATCTTGATGCGCTGTTGCTGCGTGCCGCTGGACTTGTCCGGGACATACACAAGTATCTTCTTGATAAAGTTCTATTCCTAAATAGAAAGAAATGCTTTCACTTGTTGCATGATTGATTGATTACTTTTTGAAAACTCGATAGCATTAAAACTAATCAATAGATGATATCGGTCACCTGATAGCCCTGCTCGGCAACAGCCTGCTTCAGAGCATCGTCCGAAACCTCTTTTTCCAGCGTTACAATAGCGGTTCCGGTCTTGTGGCTGACCTCGGCTTTGGTTACGCCGTTAAGGGCCTCCAGTGCTTTTTGGGTGTGCATCTCGCAATGCCCACACATCATACCTTCGATTTTCAGTGTCTTTTCCATGATTTTTGTCTCCTTTAGGTTTGAGTAATTTGATTTATTCTTGCCTTTTTGATCCCGTTTGGAATCATGCATCCGAAAGAAATTTAAGCGCAGAGCGTTGGTGACAACACTGAAGCTGGATAAACTCATGGCCGCTGCGGCGAACATGGGATTAAGCTGCCAGCCGAGCAATGGAATGAATACGCCTGCCGCCAGTGGGATGCCAATGGTGTTGTAGATAAAGGCCCAAAACAGGTTTTCGTGAATATTGCGCAGCGTCGCGCGGCTCAGGCGGATGGCCGCAGGCACATCGGACAGACGGCTTTTCATCAGCACTACATCCGCCGCGTCAATGGCAACATCAGCGCCCGCACCAATGGCAATGCCAATATCGGCGCTGGTCAGGGCAGGAGCGTCATTGATGCCGTCGCCCACCATAATTACTTTTCCTTTTTGTTGCAATTCGCGGATCACGCTTTCCTTTCCGTCGGGAAGAACACCTGCCATTACTTCATTAACGCCAGCTTTCGCCCCGATCGCCTTTGCAGTGCGTTCGTTATCGCCGGTCAGCATCACCACATGGATGCCCATGTTCCGCATTTCGGCAATGGCCCGGGGGCTGTCATCCTTGATGGTGTCCGCCACGGCAATGATGCCGCAGAGCGCACTGTCCCGGGCAAAGAACAGCGGGGTTTTTCCTTCCTCCGAGAGCTGTTCAGATATTTCTTTCATCTTTGCGGGCACTTGAATTTTTCCGCTGATAAATTGGTAGCTGCCGCCGTACAAATCTGTACCGTCGAGAGATGCAGTCAGTCCGTTACCGGGCAGTACTTGGAACTGCTGCACTTCGGATGCCGTCAGTCCATCCTGCTCAGCTCTTTGGTGAATGGCCCGGGCCAGCGGATGTTCGCTTTTCTTTTCCAACGCATAGGTGATGGACAGCAGCTCTGTTTCATCCACGTCCTCGGCCGGGAGGATATCCGTGACCTTCGGCTCGCCCTGGGTGATCGTTCCGGTTTTATCCAGCGCTACGATCCGCACTTTTCCGGTTTCTTCCAAAGACACAGCGGTCTTGAACAGGATTCCATTCTTTGCGCCCATTCCGTTGCCCACCATAATGGCCACAGGGGTGGCAAGCCCCAGCGCACATGGGCAACTGATAACCAGTACGGAAATACCCCGTGCCAGAGCAAAGCCCACCGTCTGACCGGCCAGGAGCCAGACCATCACAGTTACCACCGCAATGGCAATAACCGCGGGGACAAAGACCCCGGAAACCTTGTCCGCAACCTTGGCAATAGGGGGTTTTGTGGCTGCTGCATCGCTGACCATCTGAATGATCTGGGAAAGGGTGGTATCCTCGCCAACTCTGGTTGCTTCACAGCGGAGAAAGCCCGACTGGTTCAGCGTTCCTGCGGAAACCGGGTTTCCTGCCGCTTTGTCGACTGGAATGCTCTCACCTGTCAAAGAGGATTCGTCAACCGCGCTGTTTCCCTCCAAAACGGTTCCGTCCACAGGGATATTTTCGCCGGGGCGCACCACAAAAACATCGCCCTTTGCTACCTGTTCAATCGGCACGGTGATCTCCATGCCATCTCGCAGGAGCGTGGCGGTTTTGGGAGCAAGCTTCATCAAGCCCTTGAGGGCATTGGTAGTCTTGCCCTTTGAACGAGCCTCCAGCATCTTGCCCAGAGTAATCAGCGTAAGAATCGTGGCGGCGGACTCGAAGTACAATTCGTGCATATAGGTCATCACGGCATCCATGTTGCCCCTGACCTGAGCGTCAGTCATGGCAAACAAGGCGAAGGTGCTATAGCCAAAGGCTGCTGTAGCGCCCAGCGCAACCAAAGCGTCCATGTTGGGCGCGCGATGCCACAAGCTCTTAAATCCGCTGATAAAAAACTTCTGATTGATGACCATAACGATCACCGTCAGCAGTAGCTGTAAAAGCCCCATTGCCATATGGTTGCCGTCAAAGAACGATAGCAGTGGCCAGCCCCACATCATGTGCCCCATGGAAACGTACATCAGTACGATCCAGAAGCCCAGAGAAGCGATGAGCCGTTTCTTTAGCACAGGTGTCTCCCTGTCTTTCAGTGCATCCTCTTCGGAGGAAAGCTGGGCGGTCTGATTGTTATTTCCTTTTTTCAGGGCCGCTCCGTATCCTGCCTCACGAACCGCCGCAATGATCTCCTCGGCGGAGGCGGTTCCCTCCACGCCCATGGAATTGGTCAGCAGACTCACCGAGCAGGAGGTAACACCCTTCACGCCCGATACCGCCTTTTCCACCCGGGCAGAGCAGGCGGCGCAGCTCATACCCGTTACTGTATATTGCTCCATAACTGAATCTAAACATCTCCCTTTATTTCATCAGTTTTTGCAAGGTAGCCACCAATTCGTCGATGACTTCATCCTTGCCCTCCCGGATATCTCTGGCGACGCAGCCCCGGATATGACTGGCCAGCAATTCCTTATTAAAGGCATTGACTGCGGCGTTGACAGCGGCGGACTGCACCAGAATATCCGCGCAGTAGGCAT
>JAQXGO010000053.1 GCA_029006755.1 Clostridia bacterium
CGTATCTTTTATAATGTATGCAGGTCGATTTTGGGTTTCGTCATAAATGCGTGCAATGTACTCGGCTATAATCCATAGAGAAAGCAGAATGACACCGCCTAAAAATGTAAAGGTCACCATCAAAGACGTCCAGCCCGGCGCAAGCGAGCCGAAAGAAAAGATGTAGGAAAGCAGCGAGTAGATGAGCAGGAAAAAGGAAAGCAAAATCGAAAAAATCCCCAGACCGCCCACAAGCTTCAAAGGTTTGGTAGAGAAGCTGATAATGCCGTCCTGTGCAAGCTTCATCATCTTTTTAAGGGGATACTTGGTTTTGCCGGCATAGCGTTCCTGCCGCTCATACAGAAGCGGTGTTTGCTTATAACCGACCCAACTGAAAAGCCCGCGCAAAAACTTATTGTGTTCCGGCAACGCGTTGATGGTATCCACAACACGTCGGTCGACCAATCGGAAATCGCCTGTATCCATGGGAATCTCCACATCCGAGAGGGCATTTAGCATGAGGTAAAAAGTCTTCGCTGTGAAGAGCTTGAATTTCGATTCACCGATGCGGCTTTTTCTCTTACCGTAAATGACGTCGTTACCCTCTTCCCACAGCCTGAGCATTTGCGGAATCAGCTCCGGCGGATCCTGCAAGTCCGCGTCCATAATGACAACAGCATCCCCTTGCACAAAGTGCAGTCCCGCAGTGACCGCAGCTTGGTGGCCAAAATTGCGCGAAAAGGTAATGATCTTGACAGAGGCATCCTTTTCCGCAATCGCAGTCAGTATTTCACCGGTCCTGTCTGTACTGCCGTCATTGACAAAAATCATTTCATACGCATAACCGGCTTGCGCCGCCAGCACGGCTGTAAGGCGCTGATAACAGGCTTCTGCGACCTCTTCTTCAAAGTACATGGGAATTACGACCGAAAGCTTAGGCATACTGCCGCACTCCTTTATGGGTTTAGTCTTCAAAAAGGGATGCCTCGGTTAAAAGAGGAATGTTATTTTTCTCTAAAACATGCAGGCCGGCATCCTTGTCCTCAAAACGAATGACCGCATAGGCTTCCCTGCCGGAAACCGCCACAAAGGCATACAGATATTCAATGCTGATGTTTTCCTCCTGCATGATTCGCAGAACAGCATCAAGACCGCCGCGAACATGCTGCATGCGGATAACGGTAATGCCGGTGGCTTTGGCCAAAATACCATGCTGATTTAAAACATTGACAGCCTTTTCCGTATCGGAAACAATCAAACGCAAAATACCGTAATCGGCCGTATCGGCTAAAACCATGGTGACAATATTGATGCCCTCTTTCCCGAGGATTTCCGTGACTTTCGCAAGGGAACCGTTTTTATTTTCCAAAAAAATGTTTAATTGCTTAATAGGCATAAACCCCTCCATTCCGCCGCATAATCGGCATATCACTACTGCAGGTTTCGCTTATCGATCACGCGAACCGCCTTTCCTTCACTTCTGACCAAGGATTTAGGCGCAACAAGGTGCACTTTAGGTCCAATCCCCAGCATTGTGCGTAGCGCAGCTTCGAGATTCTTTTCGCGCATAGAAATGTTCTTGATCGTATCATCAAACCATTCGGGAGAAAGCTCCACGTTAATATCCAGTGTATCTGTGTTATGTGCACGATCAAGCAAAATTTGATAATTCGGAGAATATCCTTCATTAATTAGGACAGTTTCTATCTGAGAGGGGAATACATTTACACCGCGGATAATCATCATATCGTCGCTTCTGCCCATAGGTTTACACATTTTAATATGCGTTCTGCCGCAGGAGCATTTTTCTCTGGTAAGACGGCAAATATCCCTTGTGCGATAGCGCAAAAGCGGGAAGGCTTCTTTATCAAGACTGGTAAAGACCAGCTCGCCTTCACTGCCGATCGGAAGAACCTCCTCCGTTTCGGGATCGATAATTTCTGCAACGAAGTGATCTTCGCAAATGTGCATACCGTTTTGTGCGGCACATTCAAAGGCAACACCGGGGCCGGAAGTCTCCGTAAGGCCATAGATATCATATGCATGGATACCGAGAGAAGCCTCAATCTCGCGGCGCATTTCTTCTGTCCAGGGTTCTGCACCAAAAATACCGGCCTTAAGGCAAATGTCTTCCGGCTTTATGCCGCGTTCGTGCAGTACCTCACCAATATAGGCGGCATAGGAAGGCGTGCAGCATAGAATCGTTGCTTTTAAATCCAGCATGAATTGAATCTGACGGTCGGTGTTTCCGGAGGACATCGGCAAAGTCAGGCAACCTACGCGGTGAGAACCGCCGTGCAAGCCGCTGCCGCCTGTGAAGAGGCCGTAGCCATACGCAACCTGGCAGACATCTTCATTGGTACCGCCTGCTGCCACAATGGCACGGGCACAACAATCTTCCCACAGATCCAAATCATGTTGCGTGTAATACGCGATAACGCGTTTTCCTGTCGTGCCGGAAGTGGATTGAATACGGACACAATCCTTTAACGGAACAGCTAAAAGCCCATATGGATATGTATCACGCAGATCTCCTTTGGAAATCAGAGGCAGCTTGTATAAATCCTCCACGCCATGAATATCATCCGGCGTGACATGTTTAGCCTGCATTTTTTCTCTGTAGTACGGAACATTTGCATAGACATGGCGCACTTGTTTTTGTAGCTTCTCGCGTTGCATGGCTTCTAATTCTGAAACCCGCATGGTTTCAATTTCGGGTTGATAATAACGCATAGCTATTTTCTATTCTCCTTACTTCGTAATCATCAAATATAAAATGGGTAAAAAGATTGCAGGCAGCATATCTGCCACTTTCATTTTTTTATCCGAAAGCTCAAGCATGTTGAAAGCAATACCAATCAGTATAGTACCGCCCACAGCGGACATTTCGGTTACAAGTGCAGCATCCAAAAATGGTGCAAACAGGCCTGCTGCGAGAACAATCCCTCCTTGCAGAACCAAAATAGGGAGAATGGAAAACATAACACCAATCCCCATAGTAGCACTAAAAATGATGGAAGAGGTAAAGTCCAACGCGCTTTTTGCAAAAAGAATGGAATAATCACCATGCAGGCTTGCCTCCAGGGACCCCATGATGGTCATAGATCCAACACAAAACAGCAGGGTAGCAGAAACAAAGCCCTCCGTAAAACGCGTTTCTCCCGCGGCTTTACCTTGAAAACGATTTTTTATACGTTCTCCAATACTCCCAATGCCATCATCCAGCCGCAATAGCGTGCCGCATGCCGTACCCACCGCCGTGCAAATGATGAGGCACAATGTGTTCTGCGTTTGAATGGCGCTGATAATGCCAAGGACCATCGTGACCAATGCTAAGGCAGTAAAAATACCATCCATAAAGCTTTTTTTGATTTTTGTGCGGCAAAGAAGGCCGATGAGGCTTCCTGCAAATACAGCCGCCATATTGACAAAAACCGCTGGCATACTTTCGCCTCCTATGCGGATTTTCTAAGATGCAAAATACGGACAATCACCGGGGATAAAATCACATTGGTGCCCAACTCTAAAAGAAAGTTTACTCCGGCTAAGCCAAAAATCATAAAACTGAAGACATTCTCTCCAAATCCCATAGTTGCAGCATATTGTTGCATCATATCCATAAAAAAAACTGCACAGCCGGCAAGAAAAATGCCGGTATTAACAATAGGGCAGACAATCGCAGAAACAAGGACGGCAAAGTATGTGTTCACCTTGCGAAGTGCCTTAAATGTTAAGCCGGTAAGAAGACCGGTCAGAATGCCTCGCAGCAAAATCGTGATGATTGTGCCCGCCGGGTTCATTGCCCAAAAGAGCGCAGAATCCGTAAACAGAACAACAACACCGAACACAAGGCCAAGCCAGATGCCGGCCGAAATGGAGCACATGGTAGCACCAATGACAATCGGGATGAGCACAAGCGAAATGGATTGCGTCCCAAATCGAATAGAGGCTCCGGCTAATTGGAGCACCACCACGATGGCGGTTAAAACCGCACAGAGTACAATTTTTCTGGTTTTGTTCATTTCCATAATCAAAACTCCTTGCTGTCGTTCGCTCTCGCGATACAACGCATAAATTTATATATCGGCATATATTTGCCGTTATATAGCTTTGTGATTCTTTTCATATAAAATAACTAAACCTTTTAATACCAACGCATCATCCAAAATAATCGTATGCTTACAATGGGGAATAATCATACGGGAAAGACCGCCGGTCGCAATCACCGGCAGCGTTGCGCCAAAGGCTTCACAATAACGGTCGATCATACCGTCAATCATAGAAGCGTTGCCATAAATGACGCCGGATTGCATGCAGGTCAAGGTGTTTTTCCCAATGACTGAAATGGGCGCCTCCAGACCAATCTGCGGCAATTGCGCTGTATTGCCGGACAGTGCCTTTAAAGAAATGTTTACGCCCGGGATGATAGAGGCCCCAATAAAGGAACCGGTTTGATCCATAAGCAAAATCTTTGTTGCCGTTCCCATGTCCACGACAAGAGAGGGACTACCGTAATGAAAATGCGCGGCAACGCAAGCGCATATCAGATCTGCGCCCACCGTACGCGGCTCTTCACACCGCAGGTTGATGCCGGTTTTGATGCCCGGGGTTACGGTAATGGAATCAATATGGCATAATAGTTTTACAGCGTCTTTCATGATTGCGCTCAGCGGCGGAACTACCGAGGAAATAATTGCACCGGAAATTGCAGTTGTATCAATCTGATAGAGGGATAAAGCATCCCGAATTTTTGCGGCATATTCAATTTCCGTTTCAAGCGGATTGGTTGCCATACGAACAACAAAGGGAAAATGGCCCTCTGTGTATCCGCCAAAAACAATATTCGTATTTCCGATATCAATCGTAAGAATCATACTATAAAACCTTCTTTTTTGACCATTATATCACAAAAAAAATGAAAAAGCAATGAAAATAACAAAAAGGGCCGGACAAAAGTGATTACATTTTGTCAGACCCTTATTTACAAAGGTTAGAGCTGCGGACCTGCAGGAACTAAGGATTTACCATGTGCATTGCTTTCATATTTTGCAAAGTTATTTATGAAGCGCTGTGCCAAATCCTTTGCCTTTGTTTCCCACTCTGTAGCATCCGCATAGGTGTCACGCGGATCCAAAATAGCATCATCCACATTGGGCAGTGAAGTGGGAACAGTCAGGTTAAACAGAGGGATGGTCTTTGTCGGTGCAGAACCAATAGAGTCATCCAAAATAGCATCAATAATGCCACGTGTATCTCGGATAGAGATACGTTTGCCAGTGCCGTTCCAGCCGGTGTTTACGAGATATGCGGTAGCACCGCTTTCCTTCATTCTGCGAACGAGTTCTTCCGCATACTTTGTCGGATGCAGTTCGAGGAATGCCTGCCCACAGCAAGCAGAGAAAGTCGGTGTGGGCTCTGTGATACCGCGCTCTGTGCCGGCAAGCTTTGCTGTAAAGCCGGACAGGAAGTAGTATTCTGTCTGTTCCGGTGTCAAAACAGAAACCGGGGGAAGAACACCAAAAGCATCTGCGGACAGGAAGATAACCTTCTTTGCGGCCGGTGCAGAAGATACAGGACGTACTATGTTTTGAATGTGATCGATCGGATAAGAAACACGAGTGTTTTCAGTTACGCTTTTATCAGCAAAATCAATTTTGCCGTCTTCCGCAACGGTAACATTTTCCAAAAGTGCGTTTCTCTTAATCGCATTATAGATATCGGGCTCAGAATCTTTGTCCAGGTTAATCACCTTAGCATAGCAGCCGCCTTCAAAGTTAAATACGCCATTATCATCCCAGCCGTGCTCGTCATCACCAATCAAGAGACGCTTAGGATCTGTGGACAGGGTTGTTTTACCTGTGCCGGAAAGACCAAAGAATACAGCAGTATTTTCGCCGTTTAGGTCTGTGTTTGCAGAGCAGTGCATGGAAGCAATACCTTTTAAGGGCAGATAATAGTTCATCATGGAGAACATGCCCTTTTTCATTTCACCGCCGTACCATGTGTTAATGATAACCTGCTCGCGGCTTGTGATATTAAAGGCAACTGCAGTTTCGGAGTTAAGACCCAGTGCCTTATAGTCTGAAACTTTTGCCTTGGAAGCATTGTATACAACAAAGTCCGGCTCAAAG
>JAQXGO010000054.1 GCA_029006755.1 Clostridia bacterium
TTTAAATTTTTGTATATTCACCTGCTTATTTGTTAATACTTCACAGTGAGGTGAATAAATTGAAGAAAACCATACTTTATATCTCTTTAGGCTTAATTTGTACTGTAGCCCTGTTCTTCTATGCGGATACGGTCCAATCCAATATAGCAAACAATGTTTTGCGATTACATGTTTTGGCAAACAGTGATACAGAGGAAGATCAGGCTTTGAAGCTGAAGGTCAGAGATCGCATTTTGCGTGAGGGCGGTACGTTGTTTGCAGCTTGCAATAGCCCGGAAGATACGCGTCGGGTTTTCGCAGAGAATCAAACAAGACTACGAAAAGCTGCTATGGACGAAGTGCAAAAGGAAGGCTATGACTATCCTGTGTCTGTACAGATAGAAAAGACTTTTTTCCCATCCCGTCAGTATAAAAATATTGCCCTTCCTGCCGGAGAATATGAAGCAGTCCGGGTAGAAATTGGTGAGGCGGAGGGAAAAAACTGGTGGTGTGTTATGTTCCCGCCATTGTGCTTTGTAGATGGAAGTGTAGATCAAAAACAAATGGATCATCTGCAAGAAAAACTGGGTAGTGACTATGATATTTTAACGCCAGACGGCGATTTAGATGTACGTATACGGTTTAAGCTGGTGGATGTCCTTGAAAACACTTCTCATGCAATACGAGAAGCTTTGAAAAACTGCTAATAGAAAAGAGAACGAAATACCTTGTGTTCTTAAGAAGTGCAGATGTCATTTCCCGCCAAAAAAGATCTTTCAAATACTTGTTGTGACTATTTACACAATTATATTGATTGTAAAAAGAAAGACACGAATTCTTCTCCATTGGAGTAGCGTTCGTGTCTCTTTACATTCTGTATCGACAGTCTGTTCATCCGTCGGATGTTATACTGTTTCTAAACAAAGGACTCTTTCTGATGCTGAAATCTTAAACTATTTAATGATTCTGACGGATAATACGCCGTCAATTGCCTTGATTTTCTCAATTATGTTATCGGGCACTTCATGCGCGGAATCAATAATTGTATAGGCATATTCATTCTTGTTTTTATTGACCATATTGTCAACGTTTGCACCATCTAAAAGACCAAGAAACTGGCTGAGCATATTTGGAATATTCTTATGTGCAATGGTTAAACGAACCAAGCCGCCTCTCGCACTTTCACAGTTCGGGAAGTTTACCGAATTATGAATGTTACCATTCTCTAAATAATCGACAAGCTGCTTTGCAACCATAATTGCGCAGTTATCTTCAGATTCCTGCGTGGATGCGCCTAAATGGGGAATGGGGATCACATTCTTCATGCACAGCACTTCATCAGAAGGAAAGTCTGTTACATATACGGCTAATTTGCCTTCTTCTAAAGCGGAGCCGACAGAAGCATTGTTCACCAGGTCACCACGAGAAAAGTTGAGAAGACGGGCGCCATCCTTCATATTCTGAATGGTAGCAGAATTTATCATACCTTTTGTATCTGGTGTGAGCGGGACATGCAAAGTCACATAATCAGCATCGCCTAATGCTTCTTCTAAAGTTGCAGCAACATGGACATGACGAGAAAGGCTTAAAGCAGCCTTAACGGAGAGAAACGGATCGTAACCGATAACATCCATTCCTAAGGCGTACGCTGCATTTGCAACCATGGCACCGATTGCACCAAGGCCGATAACAGCTAACTTTTTCCCTTCAATTTCGCGGCCGGCATAGGCAGATTTGCCTTTTTCAATCATTTTAGCAACGTCAGCACCATGGCCCTCCAGTGTTTTTGCCCATGCAATGCCGTCTATCACATTACGGGAGGCAAGTAAAAGACCGGTGATTACAAGTTCCTTTACAGCATTAGCATTAGCGCCTGGTGTATTAAAAACAACAATACCACGTTCAGAACATTTATCAAGAGGAATGTTGTTTACGCCGGCGCCGGCACGACCAATAGCAAGAAGATTCTCCGGCAATTCCATTTCGTGCATGGAAAAGCTGCGAAGAATAATGGCATCCGGATTTTCACACTCTGCAGAAACGGTGTACTTATCTTCTCCAAAGTATTTAAGACCACAAGCTGCGATTTTATTAAGCGGTTTGATTGTATACATTATTTCATCATCCTTTATCCGTTATTTCGTTCAAATTCTTCCATAAATGCAACTAGCTTTTCTACGCCTTCAATCGGCATGGCATTATAAATGCTGGCACGCATACCGCCAACACTGCGATGCCCCTTCAGGTTAACAAACCCGGCAGCGGCAGCTGCTTGGACGAATGCAGCATCCTTGTCAGCATCCCCGGTTACGAATGTCACATTCATCATCGAGCGGTCTTCCTTTGCAACCGGCGTCTTAAAGAGCTTGCTTCTATCCAAAAAGTCATACAGAATTGCTGCTTTTTTTGCATTGATTTTCTCCATCTCACCAATGCCGCCAAGATCGCGAAGCCACTCTAAAATTAGCTTGCAAATGTAGATTGCATAGGTTGGAGGAGTGTTATACATAGAACCGTTTTCAGCATGCGTGGTGTAGGTCAACATGGTAGGAGTGCCGGGAAGCGGTTCACCCAGTAGATCCTCACGAACGATAACAACCGTAAGTCCGGCAGGACCCATGTTTTTCTGTGCACCGGCGTACAGAAGACCGAATTTGGTAACATCAATTTTTTCAGATAAAATAATAGAAGAAATATCCGCTACAAGCGGAACATTTCCAGTATCCGGTACATAAGTATATCTTGTGCCAAATATGGTATTATTATAAGTGATGTGGCAAAAGTCAGCATCGCTGTCAAAATCAGCACGAGACAGCTTGGGAATATAAGAAAAGGTTTTGTCAGCACTGGATGCAACGCGGTTTACAGTGCCAAACTTTTCGCATTCGGCAGCGGCTTTTTTTGCAAATTGGCCTGTAATAATATAATCAGCCTTTTTGCTGCGGCGTAAAAGGTTCATGGGTACCATAGCAAACTGCGTGGAAGCACCGCCTTGTAAAAACAATACCTTATAGTTATTTGGAATTTCCATTAATTCACGAAGAAGTGCCTCGGCCTCGCCGATAATCGCTTCATAAGGTTTGGAACGATGACTCATTTCCATAACACTCATACCGCTGTCTCCGTAGCTCAGCATTTCATCCGCAGCCTTTTGTAATACGGAAAGCGGAAGCATAGACGGACCGGCGGAAAAATTATATACTCTATCCTTTGCCATCACAATAGTCCTCCTTAGAATTTATTCATTTATTATATATTATATCCCCAAAAAAGTCAAGAAAAATATGTGATATATACTTGAACCTTTTCCAATCGACTGCGTTTTACGTAGGATAGATGCACATGAAGGTAACCTTACTTTATCATCCCATTTATACTTTTAGTATTTTTTACTGAAATAAAAATTGGCAACAATATAAATAAGGATTTGAAAACAAACTATGATATTTAGAACATGATATATATTTTCTAAACCAAAATACATAGATACTAAAATGCCTATAAACTCTGCATATACTGACACCCAGAATGCGAAAGAATGACTTTTTTGTGCTATAAATCTGACTCTTTCATCTTTATACATATTTTCAAGTTCTTTCATTTTATTAGGGTCAGACAAAATCCTTCTTTGCTTAATCAGTTGAATCACGGCACAAAAAATCATCGCTATACCCATTGTGAAAAACAGTTCTATATCCTTGATTAGACTCATACCAACAATGAGTATTCCCAACATAATTGTAATTGCTCTATTTAGAATTAGTCTTGTCTTTAACTTCATGATTTACGCCTCCTCAAATAAAAATACTTCTTCAATGGTTTTTCCAAACATAACTGCAACTTTATAGGCTAACGTTATAGAAGGATTGTATCTGCCGTTTTCAAGCGATATAATCGTCTGCCTTGATACAGATAATTGATCTGCTAATTCTTTTTGCGTTATGCCTTGCATTTTTCTCAATTCCGCAATTCTGTTGTGCATTGTCATCACCTCGCTAAGCAATAGGTAAAGTTACCTTTACATCAAGTATAGCATAAAACGGGAGCGGTGTCAAGTAAACTTTACATTTTTTAGAATTTATATTTTGCGAAAATTTGCATTGCAATCCTATCGGTATAATCGTCCGTATTCTATTATTTCGAGAATAAAAAATACGATCATACAATATACTTCTACGAGTAGTTTTTAAGGAAAGCGTAGAAAAACCTTGCTTTTTGCAACATAATCGTGTATACTATAAAGGAAAGGATGATTGTTATGGCATTTGATAAGAAAGTGTTTGGCACACGCCTGCGCTCGCTTATGCATGAAAACCACGATACAGTCTATTCTGTCGCTGAGTATCTCGGTATGAAGCCCAGCACGGTTTCTCGATATACAAATGGATTATACGTCCCGAAAGCACCTACGTTAGATGCGTTGGCAAGACGATATGGTGTCAATGCGGGTTGGCTCATGGGCGAAAGAGAGATGCAGCAATGTATAGAGGATAAAACGGAACCTCGTTTAGTGCCGATCTTAGGCGTTGTAGCCGCAGGCATACCGATTTGGGCAGAAGAGAATTTAGAAGGGTATACGGCTGTGGATGCTGACGATCATGTTGATTTTGTGCTGCGTGTGAAAGGCGATAGCATGATAAACGCACGCATTTATGATGGAGACCTTGTATATGTACGAAAGCAGCCGGATGTAGAAAACGGAGAGATTGCTGTTGTGATGGTCGATAACGAAGCAACGGTGAAGCGAATATATAAGTATGCCAATATGATTGTTTTGAGGCCTGAAAATTCCGCGTTTTCAGAAATGATTTTTAAGAAAGCGGATGCAAAAACGATTTCCATATTAGGCAAGGTTTTATATGTGAAAGGCAGAGTAAAATGATTTCCGTGTAACGAATGGTGGTGACAGCTTTGAAAATAGAAAGAGTAGGCGCAAATAAAATCAAGGTCACGGTTTATCCGGAGGATTTATCTAACCATGGCATCAGCTTTGAAAGCTTTGCAGCAAATACGCCGGCTGTGCAGGATTTTTTCTGGGCAGTAATGAAAAGGGCGGAAAATGAAACAGACTTTGTTGCCGAAGATGGACGTGTTCTGATAGAGGCAATGCATTTGAAAAATGAAGGCATTGTAATTTTTATTTCAAAGCCGGAGGGCGGAGTTCCGGCGGGAATTCCCAAGATACGCCGTGCTAGGTATCGCGTAAAGCCACGGGCGATAAAAGCGCACGAGGCAATACGGATTTATGCTTTTGAAAGCTTTGAGGATGTGTGCACTTTTGCAGGGCAATGGCGGTATATGGGTGAAAAAAGCAGTCTGTATTTCTGGAAAGATGCTTATTATTTGCTTCTGGCGTTTGAAAAAGAAGCATTTGATAAAACATATGTGGAGGCACAAATATTGGAATTTGCAAGACCGTGTAAGTCGATTTCGTTAGCGTATTTGGAGGAACACGGTAGAAAAATATGTGACGGGGATGCAATTGCCGCCGTTACCAAGTATTTTCAGAAGGATGAAGAAGATGAGAGATAAGAAGGAACTGGAATTACTTTACAAAGCTATTTTGGCACTGGAAACCGTGGAGGAATGTGAAAACTTTTTAGAGGATTTATGCACTATTCCGGAACTGAACTCCTTGGCACAGCGTTGGATGGTAGCAAAACTTTTGCATGAGGGGAAGACATTTCACGAGATTATGGAAACAGTGGGGGCTTCGTCCGCCACCATATCCCGTGTGAACCGATGCCTGAATTATGGCAGTGGTGGATACAGAAAGATGCTAAATAAGTAAGGTGGTTCAATAGATGCATAACTTTTTTAGGCATTTGCGTACAGTCACAAGGCATCGGCATCTTGTGATTCGGCATTGTTTTCACTGCGGTATATTATGGCAAGGTTTGCGGCACGATTTGTCAAAATACAGTCCCTGCGAGTTCCTTGCAGGGATAAAGTTCTATAAGGGAACGAAAAGTCCCAATGAGGGAGAAAGAGAGATTTTTGGATATTCCAAAGCTTGGATTCATCATAAGGGACGGAATAAACATCACTTTGAGTATTGGACAGATTACGACCGTGTAACGCGTGTTATGAGTCCTGTAAAAATGCCGCTTTGTTATGTAAAAGAAATGTTTTGTGACCGTGTAGCTGCAAGTAAGGTTTATCAAGGGACGGCGTATACCAACGAACATCCGCTGCATTACTTTTTGCGCGGAAAAGCCAATCGGGCAATTCATCCGGAAACTTCCAAGCTTTTAGAAGAGTGGCTGCAAATTTTAGCTACCCAGGGGGAACAGGCTGCCTTTAAAGCAATACGTGACTGTAAAAGCTATTAATTTGCAGAACTGTGTGCTCTACTGCATGAAAAATGTAGGGTGGAAATTCGTCATTCAACGGATTTCTTAGAATATAAGATGACGATGCGAATTTGAACTGGATTTTGAAAGGCAAATGTGCCTCTCTAGGTAGCCGTGTACGCCTTCTGGTAACCCAAAGATTTCGGTTTTGGCGTAGTTTTTCCGTTCTGCACTATTTTTAGTTTCAAAAAGAAGCCATAGCAAGAGATTTTAAAAATCATTTTGCTATGGCTTCTTTGCTTAAAACTAGATATGCCAGATGTTGTTTGCATATTCGCTGACAGAACGGTCTGCGGAGAAAATACCGGCTTTTGCAATGTTAATGAGAGACATACGTGCAAATTTTTCTGCATCCTTATAGGTTTCAGACACAAGATTCTGTGCACGAACGTAATCCTCAAAGTCAGCAATTGTCATGTAAGCATCTGCAACACCATACTGATTTGTCAAGAGAGAATTTGCGATATCATCAAAGCGGGCACCCAAAACGCCGCTGGTCAGCATGTCTAAGACAGCACGAAGTGCCGGGTTGGCACGGACGAAAGAAAGGGGAGAGTACCCTTGACGCCACAATGCTTCCACTTCATCCGAGGTCATCCCAAAGAGGAACATATTGTCGCGCCCTACGGCTTCACATATTTCCACATTTGCGCCATCCAATGTGCCAATTGTGACAGCGCCGTTTATCATCAGCTTCATATTACCTGTGCCGGAAGCTTCTTTGCCGGCAATGGAGATTTGCTCTGAAATATCAGCGGCAGGAATAATGATTTCCGCTAAGGAAACCTTGTAATCTTCAATAAAGACAACCTTGAGTCTGTCGCGCACAGCCGGATCAGCGTTAATTGTATTGGATATAGCCACGATTAAGCGTATAATCTGCTTGGCCATAAAGTATCCAGAAGAGGCCTTTGCAGCAAACAAAAAGGTGCGCGGTGGAATCTCAAGATGCGGATTCTCTTTTAATTGGCGGTAAAGATGCAGAATTTGCAAAGCATTCAATAACTGCCGCTTGTATTCATGCAGACGTTTAATCTGGATATCATAGATCGAATTTTCATCAATATTTATACCGTTTGCTTTAGAAATATAATCTCTAAGCGCAATCTTCTTTTTCAGCTTTATGTCACGCAGGGAGGCTAAAACAGAGGGATCATCCTGGTACTCCAATAGACTTTCAAGTTTACGGGCATCCTTCAAATACCCATTACCAATTAAGGAGCTGAGCAGTTCACAGAGTTCTGGGTTGGATTGGCAAAGCCAACGTCTGTATGCAATGCCGTTGGTGACATTTTGGAATTTTTTATGATCAAGGTTGTAATAATCCCGGAAAATACTGTTTGTCAGAATGTCGCTATGCAGCTTCGAAACACCATTGACGGTGTGGCATGCACAAAGACATAGATTGGCCATGCGAACTTCGTGATTTGCAATAACCGCCATGTATTCGATTTTGGCAACATCACCGGGATAAATGGTTTGCAGCTCCTGCACAAGGCGACGATTGATTTCTGCTGTGATTTGGTAGATACGCGGTAACTGTTCGCGGAACATACCTTCATTCCAGCGCTCCAGTGCTTCACTCATAATTGTGTGGTTGGTGTAAGACAATGTGTTTTGCGTAATTTGCCATGCATCGTCCCAACCAAAGTTGTGTTCATCCATTAAAATACGCATGAGTTCCGGCACACAAAGGGCGGGATGCGTGTCATTGATATGAATGGCAGCTTTATCCGCCAGATTATCCAATCTGCCGTACTTTTTCACATGCCTTGCTATGATGCTTTGCAAAGAAGCACTGACAAAAAAGTATTGCTGCCGAAGCCGCAATATTTTCCCGTCGATATGATCGTCGGCAGGGTAAAGCACTTTGGATATGACTTCTGCTCTGGTGTTTTCTTCTAAGGCTTTTGCATACTCGCCGCGAGAAAATGCACCCATATCAATGCTTTTCGGAGATTTTGCACTCCAAAGGACAAGCTTATTCACTGCATCACTGTCATACCCGGAAATAAACATATCATAGGGGACTGCTAAAACTGTCGTATAATCACGGTGGACAACATGATAGCCATCCTCGTCCATGTACTCATCTGCATGACCGCCGAACCGGACTTCGACAGATTCATCTGTTCTTGCCTGCAGCCATACCTCGCCCATATTCAGCCAATCATCCGGAAATTCCATCTGCCATCCGTCAATAATCTTTTGCTTGAAAATACCAAACTCGTAGCGAATGGAGAAGCCCGTCATTGCATACCCAAGAGAGGAAGCAGCATCCATGTAGCAAGAAGCCAGGCGGCCAAGACCACCGTTGCCAAGCCCGGCATCGGGTTCGATTTCGTAAAGATCGTGAATATTTATGCCCGCAGCGGAAAGTGCGTTTTCAAAAGGGCGCTCCAGTTTTAAATTATATAAATTATTTCTAAGAGATGTGCCTACGAGAAATTCCATAGACATATAGTAAACCTGTTTCTGCTCCGCTTCAACATTGCGGTGCTGAAACAGCATGTTTTTTTCGATTAAAATATCTCTGACCACAAGGCAGGCAGCTTTATAAGCCTGTTGGTTTGTAGCGCTATTTAAAGGACATCCAAAATGCAGCTTGCATTTTTCTTCAAGCCTGGCGGCTGCAGTTTTTTGATTCATTATTTTTCTCCTTTCAAATTGAGCAAATCAGAATTCGCGGTATTACTCCACAAGGGAGCGATAAATATCCATATATTTTGCGGCGCTGTTTTTCCAGCTCCAATCGACACGCATAGCGGACTTTATGGCGCGTTCCATCTTTGGCCGATCTTGATAGAATCCGGCGGCACGATGGACGGCTTCTAACATGTCGTGTGCATTGAAGCATTTAAAAGTAAAGCCTAATCCTTCCAACGTTTCCGTATTGAGCGGCGGCACAGTATCAACAAGCCCGCCGGTTTCACGCACAATAGGTAATGTGCCGTAGCGCATTGCAATCATTTGTGACAGGCCGCACGGCTCGCTTTTGGAGGGCATGAGTAAAAAGTCTGCACCGGCGTAAATTTGGCGCGCCAATCCATCATCGAAATAAATATTTGCAGAAACGTTGTGTGGATAATTATAAGCAAGAAATTTAAAATAATCTTCGTAGCGTTTGTCACCGGTACCAAGTACAACCAGCTGTACGCCGGAAGAGGCAATGCGTTCCCCAATATATTCGCAAAGTTCCATGCCTTTGTGTACCACCAGGCGGGAAATAATCGCTACGATTGGCGTATCTGCCTGCACAGGCAGAGATAACCTTTCTTGCAAATGCCGTTTATTCTCAGCTTTTCCGCTTATGTCAGCACTGCGATACGGGGAGACGATTTTTGTATCCTTTGCAGGGTCATAGGATACAGTATCAATTCCATTTACAATGCCGGACATTTTGTAGGCATTTTGCCCGATAATACATTCAAGACCGGAGGCAAAGTAAGCATATTTCAGTTCGTGCGAATACGTGTCCGATACGGTGGTTAATCTGTCTGCCAAGACAATGGCAGATTTCATCGCGTTGACAAGGCCGTCAAACATAACGGCGCCCTGCCAACGGCTGTCCACACCTAAAACTTCTTGCACAAAAGGCGGATCCGCTTTGCCTTGATATTCAATGTTGTGAATGGTATAGAGTGTCTTGATCCGGCTTAGGCGTTCGCTGCTTGCATAAAAGGCCTTATAGAATAGAGGAATAAACCCGGTTTGCCAATCATTGCAGTGAATGATGTCCGGCACAAAATCAATATGATAAAGCGATTCTAAAATGGCCTTTGAGAAAAAAGCGAAACGTTCACCGTCATCATGATATCCGTATCCATTGCGCCCAAAATAGTATTCGTTATCAATAAAATAGTATACCAAGTCATTTCTTTTATTTTTCCCGACACCGCGGTTTTTGATAACGGCTTTAAATATGCCTACATAGGTGCTGCGCCATGCTAAAGGCATATAGAAGTGACAAACATACTCGATTTGGAATGCAGAATTATGTTTAATGCTTTCGTAATAGGGTAGAAACACACAAACTTCTGTGTTCGGGATTTTCGTGAGAGCTGCAGGAAGTGCGCCGGCAACATCTCCTAAACCGCCGGATTTTACAAATGGTGCGCCTTCGGATGCGGCAAAAAGAATCTTCATAAATGTCCTCCAAAATTAAACATGCATATTTTTATTGATGATAAGCGGGGCAGATGCGGCACCCGTCAGAACGCGATTTTCACTGATGACCACGTTTTTATCTGTAATCACATAATCAATAGATGCACCGCGGCAAACTCTTGTACCTTGCATTAAAATACAGTTTCGAACGGTTGCACCGGCTTCGATGATTACATCTCGGAAAATTACAGAATTCTCTGCATTGCCGGAAATAACACAGCCATCAGCAAGTACACATTGGTTCATTTTACTGCCGGGAGCAAGGTACGCCGGCGCTTCGTCACGAACCTTTGTATAAACCGGAGCACCGGAAAAAAACAGTTCTTTGCGTACGTTTCGATCAAACAAACGGAAATTATTCTGGAAGTAGGATACAATGTTCTGGTTACGCAAAACAGTTTTATCAAAGGAAAATACATTGATTTTTATTGTGTTTTCAACAAAACATTTTTGTAAATAATCACGTTCAAATAAATACCGGCCGCGAGCAACATAACTACGAACCACCCGGAGAAGGTACTTGCGCTCCATTACAAACATGCCCATGCCGATCCAGGCAGAAGGATCTTCTCTTTGTCCAATAACCAAATCGGTTACTGTATGATCGGAAACCGAAATGACAAGATCATTGGCATTGCAAACATAATCCCGTTTCTCGCGGTTTGCAATCACTGTAACATCTGCGCCGGAAGCTTTGTGTGCTTCCACTACCTCTTCAAAGTCTATGCTGCAAACCACTGTTGTGTCACAGAGGACAACATAATCGCAATTTTGTGACTCCAAAAAAGGGATTGCGTTGCCTAAGGCCTCTAAGTTTCCTCGATACACTGTGGTAGGGCCTGTACTAAAAGGCGGCAAAATAACAACACCGCCGTTTTTGCGATCCAAATCCCATTCACTGCAATTGCCTAAATGATCCATAAGAGAACGATAATTATACTTGGTGATAATTCCCACAGAGGAAATGTTGGAATTCGACATGTTGGATAAAACAAAATCAATTAAGCGATAACGGCCGCCAAAAGGAACAGAAGCCACTGTTCTGTGCTTTGTCAGCTCACCCATGGCATTATCATATATATTTGAAAATATTATGCCGGCTATATTCATCATTATTCCCCCATTCAGCTATTTTCTGTAATAATCGTTTCGCCGTCCGCAACTGTTGTATCTTTACCAAGTACGGAAATAATCCTTTGCATACCCACGGTTATAGGCCGACCAACGGTTGCATTGTAGCCAATGGTGCTGCCTTCGCCGATAATGGAATAGTGCACTTCACTGCCTACGTGCAATGTAACATCCGGCATAAGTACACTGTTTTCCACTCTTGCACCGGCGGCAATATAGCAACCACGGGAAATAATGGAATTATAAACCGTACCGTGAATCATACAGCCTTCGGATATGTAAGAATGCTCAATCTGCGCAGTTTCGGAAATAAGACTGGGCGGTTGCGCATAGTTTCGGGCATAAATACGAAAGGAGGGATCTTTAATATAGATGGGGACATTGGGATCCAATAAGTCCATATTGGCTTCCCAAAGGCTTTCAATGGTGCCAACGTCCTTCCAGTACCCATCAAAACGATAGGCAAACATACGACGTCCGTCTCGCAAAAGTGCCGGCATGATATTTTTGCCAAAGTCATTTTGCGAAGAGGGATCTTTTTCGTCAGCAATTAAATACTCACGAAGTACACTCCAATTAAATAAATATATTCCCATGGAGGCCTTGGTACTTTTCGGTATGGCAGGTTTTTCTTCAAAAGCATAAATGGAATCATCTTCGTTTGTTTCCATAATGCCAAAGCGAGAAGCCTCGGACAAAGGCACTTCCAAAACTGCAATCGTACATTCGGCATCATGTGCCTTATGATAGGTAATCATTTTAGAATAATCCATTTTATATATATGATCACCGGATAAAACCAAAACATACTCCGGGTCATACCTGTCCACAAAATGCATATTCTGATAAATGGCGTTTGCTGTGCCTTTATACCATTCCGTGTTTTTGCTTTTGGCATACGGAGGTAATACATGGACACCGCCATAATTTCGGTTCAGCCCCCACGGACTGCCGTTGCCGATATACTCGTTTAACTCAAGCGGTTGATATTGTGTCATAATACCCACTGTGTCAAGACCTGAATTGACACAATTGGAAAGAGGAAAATCAATAATTTTATATTTTCCACCAAAAGGAACAGCCGGTTTTGCTGTTTTTTCGGTAAGTACAGTAAGACGGCTGCCTTGTCCGCCGGCAAGAAGCATGGCGATACATTTTTTTCGCGTGCCTATCATAACAAACTTCCTTTCGCAGTGTAATTGGTACATACGATACACCCATTAATATACTTTATAATAGTATACCATTATCTGCCAACAGATTCAAGCGTTTTTCATAAAAAAACATGAAAAAATAAGTATATATTCGTCAAAGCGACAATAAGTCACGAACTAAGACAAATGATTACGGTCAGAAACAGATGCACCTTTTTCAAATGTACGGCTGATGGAGATGCTTTGCCTGTTTTTATAGTAGCTGCTGCTGAGTTTTCGCTCTAAGAAATCTATAGCGACAGCGCATAATTCATCTAAATGCATTTTAATGCAGGCGAGTTTAATATCTGCATAGGGGGCAGAAACAATATCATCCATACAGATAACGGAAATGTCGGCAGGAACACGAAGCCCCTCTTCCTTCAGCCGCTGGAGCATACCGGTTGCAATATGGCTATATGCGGCAAATATGGCCGTAGGGCGGTGAGGAGAGGCCAGCATTTCTCCCATGCCAAAGTAGCCGGCATCGTAAAAACGCTTATCACTAATGATCATATTCCGATTTTCTATTGGAAGCTTTTTCTTTTCAACAACTTCTTTAAAATGAATGTACTCATTTTGGGCATAGGTTTCTCCGATAAAACCAATGTTTGTGTGCCCCATGCGTGCAAGCCAGCGCATGGCATCTTCCATTGCTGTGTGAATATCAACACTCACGCAATCCACATTGCGGGACTCATGCTCTTTGCCAATTTGGACAATAGGGACATCGGTATTATTATGAATTTCCTCGAATGGCTCGATGACAATTATGCCATCTGCATGCGCAAAATGAGTATAGTAGTTTAATAGTTCTCTTTGAATCACAGGGGAAAAGTTGCTGACAGAAAGCATCATGGTTGCTCCTCTTGCTGTGATTTCTTTTTCGATATAGGTGGCCATTTGTGTATAGTGAATCCCTAACATTTCCGGGCAGATTACGGCGATCAGTTTTCGGTCATACTGCGGTTTATAGTATTTTTCAAAACAACCGCAGGACTTTGCAATGGAAAAAATACGTTGCTTTGTTGCCTCGCTGATTTCCGGGCTGTCTGAAAAGGCCTTGGAGACTGTGGAAACTGATACATTTGCCATTGCAGAAAGCTTTGTCAGATTCATAAAAGTACCTCCGAAAATTTTCGTAAAAGACATAGATGCAATGAGAATAAAACAAGTATACCATAAGAAAATATTCTTTTCAAGCAATAAAAGATACATTTTTGAAAAGCGAAAAATTTTCGTTGCAGAATGTATTGACAAAGAATAATTTCGTGCATATAATTAGCATGAGAAATCAATGGATTTAATAATCGGAGGCGTTATTATGAAAGCAATAATCAATGCAGCCTTAGTTATGGCAGATCATTTTATCGAAAATGGTACGCTTATCATGGAAAATGATAGAATTGTGGACTTTGGCAGAAAGCTCTCTGTGCCGGAAGGTGCGGAGGTCATAGATGCCGAGGGGGCATATGTGGGACCAGGATTAATCGATATCCATACACACGGCAATGGGGAGTGTTACTTCTTCGATGATCCTATGGCCTGTTCCCAAAAGCTTCTTTTGCATGGCGTAACCTCCGTTTTGCCTGCGCTGTATTTTAATATGAACAAAGAACAATACATAGAGGCAATTCATACCATCGATGCTGCAGTAGCAAATGGTGCGTGTCCGAATTTTGCCGGGTATTATATGGAAGGCCCATATTTGAATCCGGATTTTGGCTGTGACAGAAACAGTAATCCATGGAGAGGCCCGATTGATCCGGCAAATTATATGAAGCTTATAGAAAGCGTAAAAGACACAGCAAAGGTTTTCTGCCTTTCGCCGGAAAGAGAAGGTACGCTTGATTTTGTAAAGGACGTTAAAAAGCTGATTCCGGACATTGTTTTTGCTGTTGCGCATAGCGAAGCTACACCGGAACAAATAGAAGAAATTATTCCCTATGGATTAAGGCTTGGTACCCATCATACCAACGCGACCGGAACGCTGGAGAGTTTTCCGGAATGTCGTGGTGCTTGCGTAGATGAAACAGTGAATATGCATGATGATATATATGCAGAATTAATCTGCGACTCCATGGGAATACATGTGCATCCCTATAATTTACGGCTTATCAGTAAAATCAAAGGAAAAGATAGAATTATCTTAATATCCGATGCGTTTGTATTTGATGGACCGCCTATACCGGGCTGTGAAGAAGCCTTTGATATTTGTTTTGATTATGACGGCGAAATTGCAGGGTCTAAAATGACACTGGATATCGCTTGCCATAATATGATGGTGCATACCGGATGTTCTGTATGCGATGTTTTTCGCTATGCTTCGCTGAATCCGGCACGGCTTTTAGGTTTCACAGAGCTTGGGCAGATCAAAAAAGGGAATATAGCCAATTTGATCTTCGTGGATCATTGGTTTCATATTAAAAAAACAATATTAAAAGGAGAGGTGTACCATGGATAACATTATTTTTGACCCACCAACAGATTTTAAGTTTGTCCCCGGGGATTATGTACCCTTTAAGGACAGAGAAGTTTGCGAGCGTCTTCGTAAAATCAGCGGTAAGGATTTAGAAAAGCATCCCAACCCGGATTTCAACATTAAGGTTATGATGAATCCACATCCCGTGTTGATTGCAACCTTGTTTTCCCGCATTAAAGAAGCTTCTGAAAACAACAAAAAAATCACCTTGATTTTGGGCAACCCGGAGCCGGAAACCTATATTCCGCTGGCTCAGCTTATTAACTACTTCGGGGTAGACTGCAAGAACGTACATATCTTTGCAATGGATGAATGGGCAGATGATCAGGGCAATATTGCGCCGGAAACCTACAAGGCAGGATTTGCACATTCTATGCTGAAATACTTAGTATTCCAGATTGATGAAAAACTGAGAATGCCTATGGAAAATGTACATTATCCGACCAACAAAAACATTGGTGATTATTCTAAAATGATTACCGATTGCGGCGAGGGCGGCGCTGATATTTGTTCTTCTTCTCCCGGTTGGACAGGGCATATGGCATTCATTGATCCGGTCAGTGAATTTATTACAGATAATATGGAAGAATACCTCCAGCAGGAAGCAAAGATTGTTACATTGCATCCCTTAACGGTTGCACAGAACTCTCTCCACGGCGTATTCGGCCAGTCCGGTTACATTGCAGATGTACCGCCAAAGGCAGCAACGATTGGTCCTGTCGACGTAAAGAATGCAAGAGAGCGTATTGAAGTACATGCACTTCTCACAAACAACACCTTCTCTTCTTGGCAGAGAATGACATCAAGACTGGTTCTGCATGGCCCGGTCACACCGCTTGTACCAAGCTCCATGCTTCAGCTTATGAAGACACAGGTATATGTAAGTGAAGAAATTGCAGCACCCTTTGAATGTTGGGAAAAAGTGGGATATTAAGAATAATTGAGGTGAATAACATGTTTCGCGCAGCATTTTATGAAAAAGAGATTACGCCGCCTTTGGGGTGTTTTATTCCCGGCTATTTTAATCTGCGCCGCGGAAGCGACGTAAAGGACAGGCTATATGCTCGGGCTACTGTAATTCAGAATGATACGGATACCATAGCCATTATCTCTATGGATTCTTGCACCATGGAAATGCGCATGCGAGATGCAATATGTGCCCGTATTGAAAAATACGTAGGCATTAAACCGGACAATGTGATGGTCGCTTGCACACATAGCCACACCGGCATACCAAAAATCGGCTACAGCGGAAATGGTACGCCGGAGGGTGATGATGCGGTAGATTGCCAGGCAGGGTATTTTGATGTTTTCACGAAGCTGATTGCCGACTGTGTAATTTTAGCGTATTATCGTCTTTTTGATGCAGAAATCAGTTATAGCATCGGCGAAGTAAATGGAATTTCTTTCTGCAGAAATTATATTATGAAGAATTCCACACCGCGCACAAATCCCGGCCGCTTAAATCCGGATATTGAAAGACCGTATACCGATACTGACAATGAACTGCCGATATTATCCGTAAAGGATAAAGATGGAAATCTGCGCGGTGCTATTATCTGTTTTGCGTGTCATGCAGATTGTGTCGACGGCACAGCGTACAGCGGAGATTATATTGCAGAACTTTCCAAACAGTTAAAGAAGTTGTACGGGGAAGAGTTTGTTACTGTATTTCTTCTCGGCACCTGCGGGGATATTAACCACTTTAATGTGAAAACGGAAAAGGATGCACCGGACCATTACCGTAAGATGGGCAGAAAGATTGCCGGTGAGGTGCAGAAAATGGTAGCCTTTGCTGAACCTGTTGTCGGGGATACTGTCAAGAGTCGGTTTGCGCTGATTCCAATTCATCGTAGACCTGTAAGCAACGATAAGATTGCAGAGGCAAAGCATATTGTCGAGACGGTTAAGGAAGACAAGAATGCAAAGATTGCGGCAGACAATACATCCAAGGAACAGTATGAGTTGGCAATGGCAAAAAGCTTGCTGAGATTCTTGGAAACAACACCGGAAATTGTGCAGATGCCTATGCAGGTTATGGAAATAGGAGATGTGAAACTCTTTGCATTCCCGAATGAAGTGTTTAGCAAATTCGGCAAAGATGTGAAAAAGAAAGCAGGCGCTGCAAAGCGGTTTGTCGCATCGATATGCAACGAAAGCCGTGGGTATATTCCAACCGAAGATTTGATCTATGATACAATTTATGAGGCACGTATCGGAGCAAATTGCTTAGAAGCTAAGGCTGGAGAAATCATGGCGAATAAGCTGATTGAAATGGCTTAAATTTGTATGTTAAGGAACCGTAGCAAAATGGTTTAGAAAAACCATTTTGCTACGGTTCCTTTTTGGGTTGGAGAAAAATCGTGCAGAATGGAAAAACTGCGCAAAAGCCGCAGGCTTTGGGTTCCCCGAAGGCGTACATAGGTACGTTGGGAGGCGAAGTTTGTTCATAGCATAAAGCATTTTTATTTTAAGGAATTCGTTTCCACCCTAACTGTTTGACTCTTATAAGGCTGATCCGCATATTCTCAAGAATAGTATTTATGCAAACAGTTGTATCACTTCTCGGTTATGATATGGTAGCGGCATCAAAGGGTGGATGGCCCGGCGGTTATACGACTGTTGCCACATCATTGAAAATATATCGAGATGTGGATGCATCGCCAGAAGCCTTACCCCTATGGTGATTTAAAACAATTTTGATAAATGCGCTTGATGTAAAGGTGCCCGAGGAGAGAATTTTTGCAGAGAATAGTGAAATCAATTTATAATTGGATACCTCGGCACATTCGGGTAGCTATGCTAAGGATAAACTGTCACTTGAATGTTACTGGTTATACTTGAAAAGAATATAAAACTGAAAAAGCCTGTTATGTTTGTTGCAAATTCGTGTGCAGAGGGGTTGGGCAATCTAAAAGGTACAAGGCAGATATTGAATGATTTTGGAGAACACATTGAAAAATTGTATACATTTGACGGAAGAATAAATGTCATTGGTAATGTAAGCGTAGGATCTCACAGATATAAAGTTACAATAAAAACCAAGGGCGGACATTCGTATTCACTTTTCGGCAATCGAAATGCAAATGCTGTCCTGGCAAATATCATTTCTGATATATACAGGCTTGAACTGCCAGAGAAAGATCATACAAAAACATTATATAAAGTTGGCACCATTTCGGGAGGAACATCTGTCAATATGATTTCAAAAGAGGCAGAAATGCTATGCGGATCCTACGAAACAAATGCTTGACACAGCATATATCATGCAAAAAAGTTTGCTGATAAGAAAGTCATATGCCGTTCTGCATCAACGGATGGTAACATTCCTCATTCATTGGGGGTTCCTGCACTTTGTGTAGGCAACTATATAGGTGGAGGGGCGCATACAAGAGAAGAATGGTTTAAAAAATACGATAGTAGAAGGATTTGAATGACTACCGAATTGATTCTTGCAGAGGTTGGTGAATCACTGTGAGATCATCAAAATTTCAGGGTATTCTTATCACGTTTATTTTTGCTTGACATTTAAATCTTTACGTGATATAATGCAGATCAAATTTTATGATATAGAATTTTAAAGGCTGATAGGCTTTTTTAAAAACCCGGAGCCGTGACGGCTATCATGATGCAAGACTATCAAGAGATAGCATCATCCATGCATCTATGTATCAAGGCTCATGGGATAGAGGGTATACTCAGTCGGTTGGTTGCGTTACTATTATTCGCGGGGATGAACTATGGATGTATTATATCGGCTTTGCCGGTGACGCAACAGTGATTTTGGCGGTGCCCATATAGCCGGTATTGTGTGTAAGTAGAAAGACGCGGCAGGCAAGATCAAACACTTTGATGTAAAAAGAGAACCAGAAGGGAAGGAAATGTATGATTAAGTTAGATAAAAGTTTAGCGGTGAGACGCATATCACCTGCTGACGGGCATTACTTTTTCGGATATTATGATTTGCAGCCGTTTAGCCAAAACGAGCAGTATTACCTGACTCATAAAACAGATTTTTATAATCGGCTGCAAAAAAGAGGTGATGTGTGTGAGCTTGGTTTGATTCATGCTAAAACCGGCAAATACGAAAAGCTTACCACAACAAAAGCTTGGAACTTTCAGCAGGGTGCAATGCTGCAGTGGAACCCAACAGCGCCCGACAGTGAGATTATCTATAACGATTTGACGGACGGGGAAGTTGTGGGTGTCATTATGGATATCAACACCGGCCAAAAGCGCTATTTAGACAGGGGTGTTGCAAACGTGTCACCAAATGGCAAGTTTGCCCTTGGCATCAATATGAGCCGCTTGTACGATTTTCGCCCCGGTTATGGCTATGCAGAACCAGCCGATTTGTTTTTTTACAAAAATCATTCTACAGAAGACGGCGTTTTTTTGATCGATATGGAAACAGGCAGATCGAAGCTTGTGCTTTCTATGGAGGAAATATGGAAGTTTTCAGGTTCTTTTTTCAAGGAAGATGAAAAAATGATTATAAATCATATCACATTTAACACAGATGGATCGAGATTTTTGGCCTTGGTTCGCAATTTTCCGCCCAGGGGAGGGAAACATGACACAGCGGTGATTACGGCAAATGCAGATGGAAGTGATATGTATTTACTGTCGGATTACGGCGTGCAGTCCCACTATTATTGGCTGAATGCAAAGCAGATTGCTATCTATTCAGATGGTAAGGAATTGTCATGTTCACGTGGGTGGGCTAATAACTATATTTTGACCGATCAAACCCATGAAGGCTATATTATGGCAGACGGATATTTTGTTTTTGATAACCATATGAGCTTTTCGTCGGATAGAAAATATATGCTTGCAGATTCTTATCCTAACCCCGAAAATAGAATGCAGCCTTTGGGTATTTACAGCGTGGAAAAGAATACATTTGTGCAAATCGGCAATTTCTATTCGATGCCCAACTCCACAACCGACGTGCGCTGCGACTTGCATCCGCGCTGGAACAGAAGCGGGGATATGATTACGTTTGATTCCACTCATGAAGGGTTTCGCGGTATCTATGCAATCGATTTTCCTGAAAATATCAGGGAGACTTTGTTTGAATCATAATGCCGAGGGACAGAAATTATGCCGTCCTGCAATATTTAGAGCACAAGAATTTTTAATTATATTGCGGTGCTTGTGTCGAAAATGATGCAATCATTTTTGCCGATAAAAATGTGCGGCCGAACCCTAGCGCAAAACATGAACTTGAAAGGCCCCCTGACAGAATGACTGTTTCGTTTGACATGTTTGTGGATAAGGCCTATCAATGCAGCCAAACAACGCGCTGCGGCTAAAGACAAGCCTATCATATTTGTCTACTCATTGTCAAGCAACGCCATCGACCATAAACACTCAGAAGGTGCCCGTATGGAAGCGGAGACAGCCAATGAAGCGCCAATTGAGGCCGTACGGTATTGCAATATGCCTCGATATATGAAAATAGATCAGCTTGCGCTTCAGCCCTTGTTCTAAGTGCTTATGATGTACAAGTTCGCATTTTAGACAACTGAAAAAGCTTTCTGCTACGGCATTATCATACGGTTCATCCGGCTCGAAAAGGCATAGCCGACGATTTTTCCAAGCATAATAGCTGCTCCGAGAACTTTCAAGCAGCCGGCATAGTTTCTCTACAGAGACCTCAGAGCAGTTAGCATTAACAAAGCGATACTTATCCTCTAGAGTTTTGAAAATATGCCGACGGATTTTTTAAGACATCAATGATCTCATCTTTCTCGGCAAGCTGCTTGCGAAGAGCGCGTATTTCAGCAACCAAAATGGTAGTATTAGAAGCAGCTAAGGCTGTCAGTAATGTTGAAACAACCCTTGCTGCTATTCTATCACAAATGTCCGAGCTTGCCAAGTCCTTACCGGAATTTTCTACAGTTAGGGCTATGTCGGGTGTTGGAGATGTACTTGCCCCAAGAATTATTGCTGAAATTGGCGATGTAAGACGGTTTCATTGTGCATCAGCATTAATTGCCTATGCCGGAATTGATACACCGCCATATGAATCAGGTGAATTTCGTGCAAGTAACCGTAAAATCACCAAACGAGGTTCTGCATCACTTAGAAAAACAGGATATGAGATTATTCAAGCATTAAAAGTTGTACAGCCTCAAAATGATAACAGAGTATATCAATATCTCATCAAAAAGGAAAATGAAGGAAAACCTTTAAAGGTTGCTAAAATTGCAGCACTAAACAATTTTTTAAGAATCTACTACGCAAGAGTTATGGAGGTTTATTCTAATATTTAATTGTTTTATACAAAAAATTAGACCGACACTTTTCATGCCGGTCTGTTTGATGTGCATAAATTTCAATAAAAAAATTCAAACTTTTCTCTTGACTTTATTTAGCAGGTCTTTTTTTTAATTACTAATAGCAGGTTTATTTATATTAAACTTCAGTATGAAAACGGGTTTGACGATATTTTTTGGGAGTTATTCCCACGCTATCTTTAAAAAGTTTGATAAAATAGCTTGTCGATGAAAACCCAGACTTCCACGAAATTTGATCAATACTGTATGATGTGGTAAGAAGATAGTTCTTCGCTATATTCAAACGTGTATCCATCAAATGCTTATGAAGAGATTTTCCTGTTTCCTCTCTTACAATATGATTCAAATGATATGGATGATAATTAAACTCTTCCGCTATAACGGCATTAGTCAAGGTCTGACTTGCATAGTTTTCATAAATATATTTAATTACATTTTCACACAATCCAGAATAACTGCTTCCTTCAGATTTTTTTCGCAATAATTCCAGCAAACATAATTTCAGAAGTGCCGATGAACTTTCACGGTAGAAGCTGCCCTTTAACAAAAAATTTTCGGTGCATTGAGTAAGTGAAGTACATATTTGGGGAAGTGTTTTAACTATTGGCTCAGCAAGCAATTCGTGTATTGAATATTTCAAAAGCTTTTCCTCGGAAAAGCTTTTTTCTGTTGCAGTTCCAAGAGATGTTTTTAAATGAGAAAAATCACTTATTAGGTCAAAATCTATAATAACAATTTTGAACTTTTCATTGTTTATAAAATTAAAACGATATTTCGTTTGAGGAGGAAAATAGATTGCAGTTCCGTTTGAAATGTTATATTTATTCCCGTTCGCAATAACATAACCTTCCCCATTTTCCACAAAAAACAATCTGCAATCATAGCACACACTAAATTCCCTGTTATTATCTAAATGCGTATAATGAAGCCTTGCATATCTGATATGCGGATTTAATTCTGCTAAATTCAT
>JAQXGO010000055.1 GCA_029006755.1 Clostridia bacterium
CCGGTGGCAATAGCGCGGAGGCCACACCCGTTCCCATCCCGAACACGGAAGTTAAGCTCCGCAGTGCCGATGATACTTGGCGGGTGACTGCCTGGGAAAGCAGGGCGTCGCCGGAACTGCTTTTTTAATTTAAACCTATATCGTAGGATATAGGTTTTTTGTTTCTATCCCTTCATTTCCACACGTATGTCTGCATTCGGGCGATCATTTCGCGTATGATAGGGACGAGAATCGTGTATAGATATGATTGCATAAGTACTTATGACTGAGTTTGAACATATTGAATACGTGCAAGGGTAAAGAAACATGAACTTTAATAAACCAGAAAATTGGGAGAGGTTCTTAAGGACAAATAATGAGTCGTTTCAAATTGAAATAACTCATTTTTGATTATATAGAAACAATTTTTCGAAATGTTTTATTTCCTGCTCTAAATCATTAAAATCTTTTATTGAAAGGAATTCTCCTAATGTAATGTCTAATCCATCACAAAATCTCTTAATTGTTCGTATAGATACATCTCTGTGCGATATGTCCATCATGCTATAGGTAGTGGACGGTGTTACACCAGAAACATTCGTAAGTTCATTGATTCGCATATTTCTTTCTGCACAAAGTGCATTAGTTTATTGGAGGTAAACAAAAAAAGAAGAATGATTACAAGGATTGATTGCGGGATGCTTATTGGCGTAATGCTAACAAGCGAAGTAGTGGTTGCAACAAATGCAAGAAGGTTGGAAGATCTATTTTTACAGAAACATAATTTATATGTTGGACGGAAATGAAATTGTTCCCAAAGACGCGACGGGAAAGAGGGAAGATCTGATTTGCCGGTGCGTGGTATTGCGTCTTCACTTGGATTGAATGTTGGATGGGACGGAGATATATGACAGTTGAACTCAATAAACGGGGATTTTTGCAAACAGAACAGTTGTTTATGATGATTATGTCACAATAGACTATGTTGGAATAGATAAAACGGAAAATAAATGGATAGATACAGTCACATACCATGCAAATAAGGCACAATTCATCAAATAGAATATCTCGTACTACAATGAGAAGGGAATTTGTATTGTTATTTCAAAGGCTCCACGATTCATTTGTTGAGCTTTTTGAATCCTTGTTCTTTGGAATTCTTGATATTTAGCTTTATTTTTTATTACCCGGGGAATAATATTTTAGGAAAGTTCGCGGAAAGTATTGCTTTTTTTGCGAAAAACGTATAAAATGTATATGCGGATTATTTTAATAATAGAGAGCTGCTTTAGCGGCCGAAGCACATGTAGCAAATTGGCTATGTGTTTTTAAGGTTGCATTTTTTTGCTCTCGGAACAGGAGTGATGTACATGTGCGGTATAGTTGGCTATATCGGCAAACGTCAGTGTGCCCCGATTCTTTTGGATGGATTGGGCCGATTAGCATATCGGGGATATGATTCTGCCGGTATGGCAGTGCTGACGGAAGGAAAAATTCAAGTCATTAAAGCAAAAGGAAGACTTTCTGTCCTTGAAGAACGGACGAAGAATGGGACTACTGTGGAAGGAAGTATCGGTATTGCGCATACTCGTTGGGCTACACACGGAGAACCATCGGATGTGAATTCTCATCCGCATATCAGTCAAAGCGGTAAATTCGCAGTTGTACATAATGGCATTATTGAGAATTACAGAAAACTTAGAACGTTCTTAACAGAAAAAGGCTTCACTTTTATGTCGGAAACTGACACGGAAGTTTTTGCGCATTTGATTGAATACTACTATAATGGGAATCTTGTAGAAACCATGTGGAAGGTTATGCGGAAAATAGAAGGGTCATATGCACTGGGCGTGTTATGCGATGACTACCCGGACAGCTTTTTAGCCGTCAGAAAAGATAGTCCTTTGATTGTTGGCATTGGTGAAGGCGAAAACTTTATTGCATCTGATGTGCCTGCTATTTTAAAGTATACAAAAAAGGTTTGCTATTTGGAGGATAATGAAATTGTTGTCCTAAAAAAGGATAATGTGACGGTATATAATGCTGATGGTGAAACGATTGACAAAGAAATTTGCACCATTAACTGGGATGTCGCTTCTGCAGAAAAGGGTGGCTATGAGCATTTTATGTTCAAAGAAATCATGGAACAGAGTAAGGCTTTGCAAGATACTATTCATCCTAGAATTAAAGATGGGGAAATTGTTCTCGATAATATTGTTTTGACATCGGAATATCTAAATAGTGTTGACAAAATATTTATTGTAGCTTGCGGCTCTGCATATCATGTAGGAGTTGCCGGAAAATATGTAATAGAATCGCTTGTGGGTAAACCGACTGAGGTGGATCTCGCATCTGAATTTCGGTATCGGAACCCGATTGTTACTGACAGAACATTAATCATTATTATCAGTCAATCCGGTGAAACGGCAGATACAATTGCTGCCATGCGCGAGGCAAAACGACTGGGTGGACGTGTGATATCTATTGTGAATGTCGTGGGTAGTACAATCGCCAAGGAATCTGACGAGGTGCTATATACATGGGCCGGCCCCGAAATTGCAGTTGCAACAACAAAAGCGTACAGCACACAGCTTGCCTGTATGTATCTTTTAGGCATTTATATGAGTCAGAAACTGGGTAAATTATCTGATGCAGAGCAAAAAGCTTTGGTTGCAGCTGTCAAGGCGTTGCCTGAAGCGGTAGAAAAAATACTAAGTTGTCGTGAAAACGTTCAGTTTATGGCCTCACGGTTCTACAATTCCAAAAACATATTCTTTATTGGCAGAAATTTAGACTACGCGGTAGCACTGGAAGGGTCATTAAAGTTAAAAGAGATTTCGTATATTCACTCTGAAGCATATGCCGCCGGAGAACTTAAGCACGGCACGATTTCCCTAATTGAAGATGGAACGCTTGTAGTTGCACCTGCGACGGGAGAACGGCTTTTTGACAAAATGCTAAGTAATATCAGAGAAGTGAAGGCAAGGGGAGCCGTTGTAATGGCAATTGCAGCAGAGGGGAATACAGCCATTGCGGAAGAAGCCGATTATTGTCTGTATGTGCCGAAAACGCATCCGCTTTTAACACCATCCCTTACCGTTATTCCCATGCAGCTTTTTGGATATTATGTTGCATCCATAAAAGGCTGTGATATCGATAAGCCAAGGAATTTAGCAAAGTCTGTTACGGTGGAATAAACTATTGACTTTTCTTTATGGACAATGTATAATGGTAGCTGGATAAGCTACCATTATTTTTTGCGAGGATTAAGAATGCGGATTAATAAATTTATTGCATCAGCCGGCATCTGTGCAAGACGTGCGGCTGACGATTTGATACGACAAGGTCGCGTGAAGGTGAATCATGTTCGTGTTACCGAGCCGGGAATGGATGTTCAGGAAAACGATATAGTGATGGTGGATGATAGTCCCATAAAGCCGGCTGAAAGAAAGTATTATATTATGCTGAATAAACCAGACGGGTATGTTACTACGGTGCATGACCAGTTTGATCGGGCATCTGTTACAGAACTTGTAACGGATATTGAAGCAAGACTTTTTCCGGTCGGTCGGTTAGATTATCATACAGAAGGTTTGCTATTAATGACGAATGATGGCGATTTTGCAAATAAGCTTACACATCCCAGCCAAAAGGTGTATAAGACGTACATTGCAAGGGTAAAGGGCTTTCCAAAGCCTGCGGACATTACAAGGCTGTGCAGAGGAATCTATTTAGAAGATGGCAAAACTGCGCCATGCAAGGCAGAGGTCATACGGCAATATCCGGAAGGCGTAGAAATGTCCATATCCATTTACGAGGGCAGAAATCGTCAGGTGCGTCGTATGATAGAGGCGATAGGGGGAAAGGTGATTTCTCTGCGCCGCATTTCGATCGGGAATGTGCGGTTAGGGCATTTACCTTTGGGAAAATGGCGGCATTTAACGCAGGCGGAAATCAATGAGTTTGTAAAGGAAAAGTAAAATGGATTATATCGTTATCTTACTGACCAAGCTATTGGGAAAAGTGACAGCTCTTTTGGGTGGTGGTACAAATCTTCCGGGTGAAATAGCGCTTAAACTTCGCCCGCAGATTCTAAAGAAGCTATCTATGGGGTATCAAATTGTATTGGTGACAGGCACAAACGGGAAAACAACGACCGTTTCAATGTTGCAAAGTATATTACGGAGAACGGGCAAAAGAGCTATTGGCAGTACAAGCGGTGCGAATTTAAAGAGCGGTGTGGCAACGTGTCTTATTCAGAATTTTCCATTACTGCACAAAGTAAAAGGAGATTATGCTGTTTTAGAGGTGGATGAAGCCTACATGCGGCATGTAACAGAAGACATTAAACCTGCAGTTATTGCAGTCACCAATATTTTCCGTGATCAGCTTGATCGTTATGGAGAAATTGATATTACTTTATCATTGATTGAAGAAGCCTGCAAAAAATCCCCTGATACGACACTGGTTTTAAATGGCGATGAAGCAATGCTGGGAGATTTTGTACCGGAAAATAAACACTTTTATTATGGATTTAATACCGCTTTGGATGCCGCGCATCATAGTGCTACGAATGTAGAAGGTAAACATTGCAAAAAATGCAAAACACCGTATGCATATGATTTTGTCACTTTTAACCATTTAGGGGCATATTGTTGTCCTAAATGTGGATTTAAAAGGCCTGCCTTGTCATTGGCGGTAGAAGAAATAACAGAGATTACTGCGGACAGTTCTTCTGTCAAAGCAGGGCTTCTAACGCTCACAATTCCACAGGCCGGTGTCTATAATATATATAACGCGCTTTGTGCGGCGGCCTGTGCACGGGTACTTGGCATGCAGGATGAAGATATCCGGGAAGGGATAGCTGGGCAGGCGTGCAAGTTTGGACGACAAGAAACTGTGCCGATTAAAAATGCACTGCTTCGTATCATTCTTATTAAAAATCCGGCTGGTGCGGAACAGGCAATAGCCTCTGTGCTGCCCGATAAAACGCCGGTCTATCTGGGCGTTATGCTAAATGATAGATACGCAGATGGAACTGATGTTTCATGGATATATGATGTGGAGTTTGAAAAGCTTAGATCCATGCAAGCGAAAGGACTTTTGATTGGTGGTACGCGCGCATATGACATGGGAATTCGTATGAAAGTGGCCGGTTTTGAAAAGCCGGAAATCCATTTAACTTACGAGGAGATGCTGACAGCTATAGAAGGGATTGAAGGGCGAATTTACATGTTTATGACATATACGGCCATGACAGGATTTCGCAAATTTCTATATAACAAAAAATACATTAAAAAGCTTTGGTTCTAAATTTGTGATAAAATTTATAATTTATGGAAGAATAACACCGAGGTGATGAAATGCTTGGTGTTATTTTTTTTATTATTGCAGGTGCAGCCATGAGTTTTCAAGGGGTTATGAATACCCGATTAGGTGAAAAAGCAGGGATATTTGAGGCCAATGCCTTTGTGCAGGGGACTGCATTTATTCTGTCTGTTATTGTTATGCTGATTTTTGGTTCGGGCAGTATCAAGGCGCTTTTTGAGGCGGATAAAATATATTTAACTGGCGGCGTTATTGGCATTGTAATTACCGTAACCGTCATGCTTGCAATTGCCAATTTAAGCCCGACAGTAGCAATATCCATTATTCTTATTTCTCAGCTTTTGGTTGCAGCCGGTATAGATGCGTTTGGACTTCTTGATAGTGCAAAGGTTGAATTTGGTCTTACGAAATACATTGGTACGGCACTTATGATAGCCGGGGTGCTGCTTTTTAAATTCAAATAATTACCAGGCCTTCTCGATTGATACATTCGTATAATAGGTGGTTAGGATTTCTGTATAGTTTTTCCCTTCTTCCGCTAAATGGTTTGCACCATACTGGCTTAAACCGACGCCATGACCGCTGCCGACAACATGAAATATAAAATCCGATTCTGTTTCCTCAATTGTAAAGTTTGCAGAGTTTAAACTAAAGTATTTACGTAAGTCGGCACCGCGAAAAAGAAATCCACCGATGTTCACAGACAAAACGGCCCCGCCCTCACTACGCTGATAATCATACACATGCAAATCGGTTACGCCGAGTTTAGAGGTGATTTCATGTTTCGGTATGGTAACGGTAGAGGTGAATTTGGGAGAGTCCATGTCGCCGGGGCTTTCAACGCTCTTTAAATAGGGAAGGTCGCCTCCCCATACATCCACGGAGTTTTCCGTTCTTCCACTGCCGGTGGAATGAAAAACCGCGACAATAGGTTCGTGGTTATACGTTATAATTTCGCCGCATGTATCCTGCACGGAAGCAGCAATTTTTTTATAGTAGTTCTTGTACCAATCTTCTCCCAATTTATTGTGCATTTCACTGTCAGATAGCCATGCTTTGCAGTGCGTACTATCTGTACAAACAGTGGCATCCGGATGATCAACATTTTTTTCTCCGGTACTGGCTTTATTGTATATGTATGTCCTTGCCGCCACAGCCTGCGCACGTATGGCTTCGTTATGAAAGGAGGCAGGCATCTCTGCCGCAACTACGCCAATTAGATACTCTTCAATAGATTCCTCTGTGATTTCCCCTGAATCGGCATGCTTTACAAAAATATGCGGGGAGGTACCCACAGACGAATGCTCACGAGGCGCAAAGACAAGAACAATCATAGTTGGGAGAAAGAGAATGATTGTAATAAACAAAATCAGAAATAGAAAAAATCTTTTCAAAAGGCTCGTCCTCCGCAATATAGAATAGTACAGACTATGCGAAAGACGAGCCTTTTATGCATATAATCAGAATCAGGAGCCGGAAGCAGCTAACTCTTCCTTCTCGAGTTCACGGTAAGCGACTTTCCCAACCAGTGTTTTGGGGAGCTGCTCACGAATTTCTATATCATAGGGCATTGCATATTTGGCAATGTTTTTACGGCAATGTGCAAAGAGAGATTCGCGTACCTCCTCAGAAGCCTTTGTGCCGGGTTTCAGAACGACAAAAGCTTTTACCTTCTGCATCTTATAGGAATCGGGAACACCAATTACACAACTCATGTGAACCAAAGGATGTGCATCAATAATATTTTCAAGATTTGAAGGATAAATATTGTAGCCGGAGGAAATGATCATTCGTTTTATGCGCTGTCTGTAATAGACGAATCCGTCAGGGTCCATTATACCGAGATCACCGGTATGCAGCCAAATTTTACCATCTGCATGCGTTTTTAACGTGTTTGCAGTTTCTTCCGGCTGATTTGCATATCCAAGCATAACCGTGGGGCCGTTAATACAAATCTCCCCTTCTGTGCCATAAGGCACATCCTCTGTTGTACCTGGTTTTACAATTTTATACAAAGTGTCAGGAAACGGAATTCCGATGCTACCTTCACGGAAGCTGTCATAGGGGGTCAGACAACTTGCAGTAACACATTCGGTTGTTCCGTATCCCTCGCGGATTTGAATTTTTGCATTATGTTCCCGTAAAAACTGGTCAAATTTTTTCTTCAGTTCAATCGATAAGGAATCGCCCCCGGAAAAGACGCCCATAAGACAAGACAGATCAACGCCTTCCATATCAGGATTCCGAAGAATTGCTTCATAAAGCGTTGGAACGCCGGCAATGTAGTTTGGCCGTTTTTTACGTAGAAGCTCCGCATAACTCTGTGCGTTGAACTGAGGCACTAAAATACAGCGGCAACCGGCAACCAGCATCGTATGAATACAGACACCAAGTCCAAACCCGTGAAACATAGGCATGACAGCAAGCATGGATTGACCCGGCTTGCAGGTTACACTCATCGCAGCAGTCTGCAGAGCGAGTGCGTTAAAGTTTTTATTTGAAAGACAGATGCCTTTTGTTGTGCCTGTTGTGCCGCCGCTGTATAAAATAACTGCAACGTCATCCGCATGCCCTTCGTGTTTATAGCTTCCTATATAGGCCTCTCCAAGCTTTAAAAAGGACTTCCAGCGTACAATGTCTGCATCCGCAGGAATAGGTGCAATTTTTCTGCCCTTCGTTAATGCAAACCCGATTTTCATGACTGCGCCAAGCGCATCACCAATTGAAGTGATAATCAGATGCGGTAAATCTACCTCTTTTCTTATTGACTCAAATTTTGGATAAAACTGATCCAACGTAACTGCTGCCACGCTTTCAGAATCTTTTAAGAAAAACGTAATTTCCCCTTCGCTTGAGAGAGGATGAATCATATTCGGAATTGCACCAATAAGATTCAACGCATAAAAACAAATAACGGTTTGCGGCACATTGGGCATGCAAAGGGTGACCTTATCACCAGGCTTTATACCTAATGCACAAAAAGATTTCGCACAAAGGTGGATTTCCTCTAACATAGTCTGATAGTCAGTCGATTTTCCCATAAAATCGAATGCAGTATATGTAGGATAATGCTTTGCAGCATCGGCAACGAGTTCTGTCATTGTACTATCCGGATAGGTAAGAGTGGCAGGGACAGACCCGTAATACTTTTCCCATGGATAATGATTTTCGCTCATTGAATTCGCCTTCTTTCTCATGATTTATATTTCTGCCTTTTCACTGGCAGGTAAATCCAAAAGTTGAGGATTTAACAGATAGTGTTTGAATAGCTGAATGGATTTTGCGTAATAGTAACCATCTGCAATACGTTCATCCAGCGTAATGCCAAGAGGGAGCACTTCGCGCACTTGAAAAGAGCCGTCGGCCGCATAAACCGGCGCAAAATGTTTTTCGCCAATTACAACAAACAGCGAGGTTGTACCCCAATTTGTCAGGTGATGATAGCCGGAATTCAATTTAATACTGCCAAGATTAGAAACAAAAACAGTAGAATGGTAGGGATCGGCATATCGTAAAAAATCAGGTAACCAATCATGATACTCTAAAAAGTTAAGGGTTCGCACAATGAATCGAAGCAAGAAGCGAGGTAAACGAGCCAACATGTTCATAATTTGTGTGGTATCATCCACCGTGCCTTCCTTGCGGGTCTTGCTGACACGTGTACAGATTTCATCATGAATGAAATCGATTGTACTATCCTTGTCACATTTTAAAAGAATCAGCGCTTCCTCGCCATCATCTGTAAATAAGCGTTTGGCAACGAAAGACAAAAGAATATCATTTCGTTCATATAATCTATGTCCTTGAATGAAACGGTTCATTTTGGGCCGTTGATAAATTGTTTTTGCAAGCGCTGCAACAACTACATGAAAAATGGTGTATTTGTAGGCTGGGTTGCTACTGTTCTTTTCTGCTAAAAAGGCATTGATTGCAGTTAAATCAATATCCTCCGTGACAAAAGCTTCATTATCGGTCCGACGGGGTAGAAGATAGGGGGTGAAAACATGCATTGCATCTTGGCCGCGAAGACGTTTTGCATCTTTTCTGTCTCCACGTGCTTTTTTCATTTTTCTCATTCCTTTAACTCCTTTTGGCAGGCATTTGAAAACGCAACAAGAGAATCCATTAGGTTTTCAAGTTCCTTCAAATTTGGGTTTTTCTTTTGACTTGCGTAAATTCTATCCATGTATACTTCAATTTCTCGTGCAGCATCTTGTCCTTCATCCGTCAGCATAATAGACACAATGCGTTTGTCATTCTCACGTCTTTTACGATGTAAAAAACCCATTTGAGAAAGCTTTTTGCACATAGCGGAGGTATTTGTACAGGCAAGCCCGAGCGTTTTAGCAATAGCACCGACCGTGGAACTGCCTGATTTTTGCACACTGCAAAGGAGCTGTGCTTGCGTTACTGTTAAGCCGTAGCGCCTGATGATAGGTTGCAAAATTCTATCCAAACAATCGTTAATAGTTTTAGAAAAACGCCATAAACTTGTAGCCGTTGATGTCATAACTATCCTCCTAAATAATATGTATACTTTATATATATTATAATACGATCATGCATTTGTCAAGTATTTAATCAAAAATTCGCGCGCAAAAAACTACGATATAAGACGGGAAACAATTGTCGCTCCGCCAATCAACACATCGTCTTGATAGATAGCAACAGTTTGCCCGGGTGTTACAGCACGCTGTGGTTCGTCAAAATAAATCAAGATATCATTTTCTTTTTTCTTGCATGTAGCAGAAACACAGGGAGCGGCGGAACGAATTTTCACATGGATCTTGATTTCGTCCGGAAAATTCGGAAGAAATGAATTCAATGTATTGGCAAAAAGTCCGGTGCTGAAAAGAGCATCATTCTCACCGATTGTTATTGTATTGGACGCGGCATCTATATCGGTTACATAAACTTTCTTGCCAAAGGCGCCAAGTCCTTTGCGCTGCCCGATTGTATAATTATGAATCCCATTATGAAACCCAACTGTGTATCCATTCTGATCAAGAATCCTGCCTTCCTTTGGGGTGATAGAAAGCGTTTCATTGATAAAATCAGTATAATTATTATTGGGAATAAAACAGATATCCAAACTGTCTGGCTTTTGCGCAACAGATAGGCTAGCCTCAGAGGCTTTGTGCCGAACTTCAGATTTTGAAAAATCACCGAGGGGGAGTATGAGGCGTTTGACCCATGCTCTTGGTATTTGCGAAAGAAAATAGGTTTGATCCTTGTTTTCATTCGCACCCCGGCGCAAGAAGGTCAAGCCATCTTTTTGTATTATGCGGGCGTAATGACCGGTAGCAATATAGTTGAAACCATGTTCATCTGCGTAACGAATCATAGAGGCTATTTTAACGCGGGCGTTGCAACGCACACAAGGGTTGGGTGTTTTGCCATCCAGATATGCGGCAGCAAAGGGACGAATGACTTCCTCCATAAAAACATCGGAAAGCGGTAGAAATGTGTGACGTATACCAAGCTGAATGGCAGAATGTCGTGCATCTTGCATATCCGCTTCTTGGTTATGCAAGCAAAGCGTTAATCCTTCCACTTCATAACCGGCCTTTTGTAATAATAAAACTGCCGTGGTGCTGTCAACGCCACCGCTCATGCCAACTAAAACTTTTTCCATCTCTATCAGTCCTTTCCCGAATATTGTATCATATTATAGAATGTCGTACAATAGCCAAATAAAATTATTTGACACATCTAATAAAACTATGGTATACTATTAAACGAGGTGAGGAGTATGGAAGTGTTCTATCTTGTTGCTTGGGCGGCAGTGATGATTGTTATGCTTGTCATTGAGGCAGTTACCTTCAATCTGCTTACGATTTGGTTTGCTGTCGGGGCGCTTGCGGCAATTATTGCTGCGGCACTCGGAGCATCTTTTCCGTTACAAATGTCGGTCTTTTTTGTTGTTTCCGGCGTGCTTCTTATGAGCTTGATGCCGTATATGCGGCGAAGGACAGCCGCTAAGCATACAGCAACGAATGCTGACCGTATTATTGGCTGCGAAGCAGTGGTGACGGAAGAAATTGATGGAATTTCCGGTACAGGGCAGATCAACGTAATTGGTAGTATTTGGTCAGCTAAATCCGAGGATGGTACCAAGATTGCTAAGGGCGAGCACGTGATTGTGAATGAAATCACAGGTGTTAAAGCGGTAGTTTCTCGATTATAAGGAGGATGTTATGATATTTTTTATACTTGTAGTAGTCATTTTTTTAATCATTCTGGGCAACATAAAAATTGTACCGCAGGCATATGCATTTGTCATTGAAAGATTAGGGGCATATAGCGGCACATGGACAGTAGGCTTTCATTTTAAGCTTCCGTTTTTCGATAAAATTGTTCGAAAGGTGAATTTGAAGGAACAGGTTGTAGACTTTGAACCGCAGGCGGTTATCACAAAAGATAATGTTACAATGCATATCGATACGGTTGTCTATTACCAGATAACGGATCCAAAGCTATATACCTATGGAGTGGAGCATCCCATGATGGCAATAGAGAATTTAACTGCTACCACGCTGCGTAACATTATCGGTGATCTGGAACTGGATGAGACGCTTACATCACGCGATACAGTCAATACAAAGATGCGTGCTATCTTGGATGAAGCGACTGACCCGTGGGGAATAAAGATAAATCGTGTTGAACTGAAGAACATTATTCCGCCGCGCGAAATTCAGGATGCGATGGAAAAGCAGATGAAGGCGGAACGCGAACGCAGAGAAGCTATCTTGCGCGCTGAGGGTGAAAAAAAGTCTGCAATTTTGGTTGCTGAGGGTGAAAAAGAATCTGCAATTCTGCGCGCTGAGGCAGAAAGAGAATCTGCTATTCGTCAGGCAGAAGGTGAAGCGGAGGCAATCATTAAAGTCCAAAGAGCTACTGCAGAAGGTATTCGTCTTATCAATGAAGCAAATCCTTGTCAGGCTTATTTAACCATTCAAGGCTATGAGGCGTTAGCAAAGGTCGCTGATGGTAAGTCTACAAAGTTGATTGTTCCGGCAGATATGCAAGGAGTTGCCGGTCTTGCAGCAAGCATTAAAGAGGTTATTAGTGATAATAAGAAATAATTAAATAAGACGGCGTTAGCCGTCATTATGGGGGCGAAACGGTTTCGACGGGGATGTTGAAACTGAAAAAGCGAGCAGAGCTGGGCATCTCTTCAAAGGCTCAATTTATAAATTAAGTAACGATAATAAGTTAGCTTTTGCAGCTTAATTAAAGCTGCCGTCTTGCCTGTGAGGACTGCGGCACAGGACAGGGCGTGACTTAGCAGTGAACGTGACTTGCGTAAGCTTTGCCGCAAGCATGCATAATGAAGCTACCGAACCCGGAAGGTTGTTTGTGAACTTCCGGGGAAGGGAATCTTGATCACAAACTGCGCTCGGAGAATTTCCGGGGGATACGTTTTCGGACGTGGGTTCAACTCCCACCGCCTCCACCACGTCAGAGCAAAGTGCGTTTGACTCCGTTTTTGCCTTATGGCAAAAACATCCGTCCACTCCCTTGCTCTTCCTTCTCCCCAAAAGCCAACGGCTTTTCGGGGATCCCGGAA
>JAQXGO010000056.1 GCA_029006755.1 Clostridia bacterium
AAGCGAAACGGTGTCGGGGCTTTATCAAAAACTTTACGAAGATAACGCCTGCGGTAAGGTAAGCGATGAATGGTTTATGCAGTTATCTCACAAGTATGAGACGGAGAGAATGGAGCTTAAAACCAAGATATCCGACTGTCGCAAAAGGCTCTCGGAGATGAATGAACAAAGGAAAGACAGAGAAATGTTTGTGTCCACCATTCGCCGTTTTATGAGAATGGAGTGCCTGACCGCGCCAATTCTGCGGGAACTCATCGACCACATTGACGTTTACGAAACCCAGGGAACAGGAACGGATCGCACACAGCGCATTGTCATCTATTATCGCTTCGTCGGCTATCTCGAACTGCCGCAGGAGCCGACCTACACAGCCGAAACCCGGCAGGGCGTTGCGATTTCCTATCTGCCAACAAAATCGGCATAAAACAAAAATCGAGTGTCCATAACTCAAATCCGTTATGAACACTCGAAATGGTCGGAGTGGCGGGACTTGAACCCGCGGCCTCTTGGTCCCGAACCAAGCACTCATACCAAACTGAGCTACACCCCGATGAAACCGACTTTTATATTATACTTGGTTTCATGATAAATGTCAAGGCTTTTTTGCAAATAATTGAAAATTCTGTATTTTTCTATACTACAGCTGCGCAGCTTTGACTGCGTTTTTCATAAGCATAGCGATTGTCATTGGGCCTACTCCACCGGGAACAGGGGTGATAGCGGCAGCCTTTTCCTTTACAGCCTCAAAGTCCACATCGCCGCAAAGCTTTCCGTTTTCATCGCGGTTCATGCCAACATCGATGACAACAGCGCCTTCCTTCACCATATCTGCGGTAATGAAGTTTGCAATACCTACCGCAGCTACAAGAATATCGGCCTTCCTGGTTTTCTCTGCCAGTTCCTTGGTGCGGGAATGACATATCGTTACAGTTCCATTTGCATGCAAAAGCAGCATAGCTTGTGGCTTACCAACAATATTGCTGCGGCCAACAACCACACAATCTTTTCCGGCAGGATCAACGCCGCTTTCACGAATCAATTCCATTACGCCGGCAGGCGTGCAGGGTAAAAAGTCAAAATCCCCAATCATGATTTTTCCGACATTGACAGGGTGGAAAGCATCCACATCCTTTTTGGGGTCGATAGATAATAAAATGCGTTCCTCTGCAATATGTTTGGGAAGGGGAAGCTGCACTAAAATACCGCTAATGTTTGCCCGTTTGTTCAGCTCGGCAATTAATTTGATTAATGCTTCTTCAGTTATGTCGGCCGGAAGGGCATGTTCCTCAGAATAAATACCGATTTCCTCACAAGCTTTTTTCTTAGCATTTACATAAATGCGGGAGGCAGGGTTATCACCAACAATAATAACAGCAAGTCCGGGGAATATGCCTTTTGCCTTTAATGTGCTAACCTCTTTTTTTAACTCCTCTTTTACTCTGGCTGATACTTCTTTTCCGTTTAATAGTTTCATTTTTGTCCTCATTTCTCATCAGTTTTTGTATTAAGTCGGTTCTGCCGATTTTCTGTAATCCTTCTCTTGCCAAACGCCTGTTTTCCGGCTTATAAAGCTGTAGAAGAAGGCGTTGTAATTGCTTTTCAGCCTCCGTACGGGGGACATACACATGTTCGCCCGTTAGTGGATGTATGCCTGTATAATACATGGCTGTGGAAATTGTACCCGGTGTAGGATAAAAGTCTTGTACCTGTTGCGGATGAATGTGGTTTTCTTTCAGATACAATGCAAGTGTAACAGCATCATCCAATGTACAGCCGGGATGGCCGGACATAAAATAGGGCACAACATATTGGTTGTCATTACAAGATTGAAATTTTTTTACAAAGCTTGCATAAATGCGGGCAGAAGGTTTCCCCATGAGCCGCAGCGTGTTCTCAGCAATGTGCTCCGGTGCCACTCTAAGTTGACCGCTTATATGATGCTTGCATAGGGTTTTAAAAAATGTGTCGTCCTTGTCTGCCATCAAATAGTCGTAACGGATTCCGGAGCGAATAAAGACTTTTTTAATACCCGGAATGCGGCGGAGCGCACCTAACATTTTGAGATATTTTTCATGAGATACACGAACGGAAGGACACACCTTGGGGAAAAGACACTGCTTTTCAGCGCAATGTCCATGTTTTAGTTGTTTTTCACATGCCGGCTGCAGAAAATTGGCGGTGGGGCCGCCTACGTCATGAATATATCCCTTGAAAAGCGGATGCTTTGTAAATCCTGTGGCCTCCCTGACGACAGAATCGATGCTTCTGCTTTGCACGATTCGCCCCTGATGAAAGGCGAGAGAACAGAAGTTACAGCTTCCGAAGCAGCCGCGTGAGGCGGTAATACTGAATTGTATTTCTTTCAGTGCAGGGACTTCCTCTGTATAAGAGGGATGGGCTTCCATCATATAAGGCAATTCATAAACGGCATCCAGTTCAGATTCGGTCAGTGGCATTGCAGGCGGATTCTGTACAAGATATCGATTATCATGCTGTTGCACAAGCGTTTTGCCTTGAACCGGATCCTGCTGCAAATACGAAAGCCTTGCGGCTTCTGCAAAGGCACGTCTATCTGTCGAAACCTCGGCGAAAGAGGGGAGCACACAGGCATCATCAGGAGGAGATGTCGTCACATAGGCAGTGCCGGGCACCCAAGTGATTGCAGAAATAGGAATCCCATTTTGCAAGGCATGCGCAATTTCTACAATCTGCCGTTCCCCCATGCCATAAATAAGGAGAGAGGCGCGTGCATCAAATAAGATGCTTCTGCGTACCTTGTTATCCCAATAATCATAATGCGCAAAACGACGCAGACTGGGTTCCAGGCCACCCAGGATAATCGGGATGTCTTTTCCAAAGACTTGCCTGGCCAGGTTTGCATAAACAATTGCGCAGCGGTCCGGTCTGCCGCCGGCGTGACCGCCGGGTGCGTACACGTCCTTATGGCGTTTCTTTTTATTTACAGTATAATTGCTGACCATGGAATCCAGGTTTCCGCAGGAAAGGAGAATGCCAAGCTTCGGCTTCGGAAATGCAGCGAAATCTATCACAGAGGTATATTGCGGTCTTGATAGGATGGCAACTCGAAACCCCTCATTTTCCAAAACACGGGATATAATGGCATGACCAAAGGAAGAATGGTCAACATACGCATCTGCACTTACTAAAAGGAAGTCATACGTATCCCATCCTCTGTCCTTCATTTCCGCAGCAGAAATCGGTAAAAATCCCATGAATGCTTTATTCCTCCGTTGTAGGTATTAGTTCTGCAATAATAAACTCTCCGGCAATAAATCGAACAATGGCCTTTGCGTTGGAGGAGAGGAAGGGAGCAATGCTTCGGGCACTGCTGGTGCCATGCGCAATCATTTCCTTTCTTTGCGCCACATACCCAACCTTGCCGTAAGCAGAATGATAGACAGCAATCGCCGCAGCATCATACTGGTTATCGGTTTCTCTCACAAGACGCAAAGTAGCGGAAACTGAAAAGGGGAGAGAGCCAAAATAATGCTTATAGCCTGTAATGGTTACATAAACGTTCATTTTTTCTCCTATGAGTGGCGCGCAAAAGTAAAGGCAATGGGTCCGTGCATAGAATGATAGTTAAACGGTTACGATGCGTGTGCCAAGCTCGTTTATCTTTTGCAGTTCGTTTTGTCCTGCCGTTATATTTGTTACAATGCAGTCGGCGGCTTCAATGGGAGCGATAGCCGCCAAAGCGACGCGGCCGATTTTTGTATAGTCTGCCGCGATAATAGCTGTGCCGGACAGACGAAGCATCTGCCGGCAAAGTTCCGTCTCTTGATTATAATAGGTGGTAAATCCGGCCTCATCATTGACTCCGTCCACCGACAAAATCAGCTTATCTGCATGATACTGCTTGAGCTGGCTCAAGGCTTCATCTCCATAGGTAAACTGATATTTTGTGTTCACAAAACCACCGAGTAAAACAACATTGAAATTTGTGTTACCGGAAGCCTCTAATGCAATGGCAATGGAATTGGTAATGATACTGATATTTTTACGACTATTTAAGGCACGCAACGTAAAAAGGGTGGTGGTGCCGGCATTCATAAAAACAGTATCCGTATCCTTAATCATGTCAGCAATATGCGCAGCAATAGCCTTTTTTTCAGCTTCATTTGTACTGGAACGCTGATGAAAGCTCATGTTATAATAATTTTTATAGGAACTGACAGCACCCCCATGCACGCGGGACAACAAACCGCGGGATTCAAGATCTCCAAGGTCAATACGGATCGTTACTTCCGATATACCAAAGTATCGACTCAATTCATTCACGCGTATCTTGCCGTGGGTATGCAACAGTTCTAATATTTTTTCTTTGCGTTGCTCAGCACTCAGTTCCAAGGGACAAACGCTCCTTTACGATTCAATCAATCAACCACCTTGTGCGGCCATATCAAAGAGCTGATAGTCCGAAGGGATGACATGCATAGCCTCCCGGCTGCCGGGAGAAAGCTCTTCAATCGTGTACTGTGTTTTTTCACTCCCAACTGTGCTTTCAATACCAATCAGGGCGTTGTTGCTAAAGTAAAAACGCATGGTACCGCCGCCGGGAATGGTATACTCATCATACTGCACAGTATTGCCTTTAAAATCACCATTGGCGGTTTTTACAAAGGTGATGCCATCAGCAACCAATTTGTCGGCGGCCATATTACTTGCCGAGGAAGCAACTACAGCACCGCTTGTAATTACAATCTTATTTTGATGGTCAATCATATAGGTGATGCCGTCTTTAATAACCGTGTTATACAAAGAACCTTCGGATTCGGTTTCCATAGCGGTACTGGACGGGCTGACAGAAACTGCAAATTCACTCACGCCGGCAACACCGCTGACTTTTGCTTTCATAAAATAGTTGTTGCTCTTAATGATGTCAATATACATTTTTGAAATCGGTGTGTTGTGAGCGGAAGGGCTTGCTGTTGGAGTTGGATTTGCAGTCTGAAACGGCGGTTTTTCAGCATTTTCCTCATTTGTCGGGACATGCATCGGTTCACTGGAGGGAGATGCCGGTGCTTCAGTCTGCGTGGATGCGGATTCCTCTGCATCTTTGGCCGGTCCTTTTTTTGCACAGGAAGCCGTAAACAATAGACATAATGATAATAAAAATAACAGAATTGTCTTCATAATTGATCATCCTTTCTGCATATATTCATTATTATATCATTTTATCCGTAATATTTCAATATTTTTTCATAAAAAACCAAGCATAGAAAGGGCAGAGCAATAACCGGTATCATTTATTTTCGGAAAGAAGCTGCAGACCGCATAAAGCATAAGTATCCTCAAATCTGCTTCTTTGTGCGTGCATTTTAAGCTTTAAAGAATATCAATGTATTCTCCGGCCAACGCTTTGTTCATGCTACGGACTGCGCAGAATTTACCACACATAGAACAACTGTCTTCATGCTCGGGTGCGCGGCTGTCTCGGATTGCTTTTGCCGTTTCCGGGTCGATAGAGCACTCCCACTGCTTTTCCCAATCGAAGGTTCTTCTGGCATCTGCCATCTGGTCATCCAAGTCTCTGGCATGCGGGATTTTCTTGGCAATATCAGCAGCGTGTGCCGCAATACGGGATGCGATAATGCCTTGTTTCACATCCTCCACATTTGGAAGCGCCAAATGCTCAGCAGGCGTTACATAGCAGAGGAACGCTGCGCCGCTTGCAGCAGCAATCGCACCGCCGATAGCAGATGTGATATGGTCATAGCCGGGCGCAATATCGGTCACGATGGGGCCGAGAACATAGAACGGTGCACCCATGCAAATGGTCTGTTGCATCTTCATATTTGCTTCAATCTGATCCATTGGCATATGACCGGGACCTTCTACCATAACCTGAACATCCTTCGCCCAAGCGCGTTTCGTCAGCTCTCCAAGACGGACAAGCTCTTCTATCTGACATACATCACTTCCGTCAGCCAGGCAACCGGGACGGCAAGCATCACCGAGGGATATAGTTACATCATATTCACGGCAAATATCCAGGATCTCGTCAAAGTATTCAAAGAAAGGATTTTCTTCGCCAGTCATGCTCATCCAAGCAAAAACAAGCGAACCACCGCGGGAAACGATATTCATTTTTCTCTTGTGTTTTTTTATCTGTTCTATTGTCTTACGGGTAATGCCGCAGTGAAGGGTTACAAAATCCACACCATCTTCCGCATGAAGACGAACTACATCAATAAAATCTTTTGCGGTAAGTGTTGCGAGATCTCTCTGATAGTGAATGACACTGTCATACACAGGAACGGTGCCAATCATAGCAGGACATTCGCTTGTGAGTTTTCTGCGGAAGGGCTGTGTATTCCCGTGCGAGGAAAGATCCATGATCGCTTCTGCACCCATATTCACCGCTGCCATGACCTTCTGCATTTCGATGTCATAGTCCTTGCAATCACGGGAGACACCGAGATTCACATTGATTTTGGTGCGAAGCATAGAGCCAACGCCATTGGGGTCGATACATGTATGTAGTTTATTTGCACAAATGGCAACCTGCCCCTTGGCAACAAGTTCTCTAATTTCTTCCGCAGTTCTATATTCCTTTGCGGCAACCGCCTTCATTTCGGGGGTAATGATGCCCTGTCTTGCGGCATCCATCTGTGTTGTATAATTTCTCATAATTTTTCTTTCCTTTCGAACTAATTTTTTTCTTCGGCAAAGAGAGCGTTTAGATTATAATTATGCTGTATGGGACCGGACCCTTTGCCTAAATCCAACATAGCAGCCAAAGCATCGGATATGTATTCCTTTGCCTTTTGGACAGATTCCGCAAGCGTAAAACCTTTCGCAAGGTTAGATGCGATTGCGCTGGACAGTGTACAGCCCGTTCCGTGTGTATTGGAATTATGGATACGCTTGCCATGAAACCACATCGTCTCACCATCTGCATATAACAGATCATTTGCATCGTTCATGTTGTGTCCGCCTTTGAGCAGAACGGAACAGTGATAGGCATCGCCGATCCATTTTGCTGCAGTCACCATATCCTCTTTGGATGCAATGGTTAAACCAGAGAGTACCTTTGCTTCTGGAATGTTGGGCGTTATAAGCGTAGCAATAGGCAGCAATTCGTCAATAAGCGTATCAACAGCATCATTTTTCATAAGTGCAGAACCGGATGTTGCCACCATAACCGGGTCAACAACCACATTGACTGCATTATAAAATTGCAGTCGATCCGCTATAACGCGAATTAACGCACTGGACATAACCATACCGATCTTCACGGCATCCGGACGAATGTCATCAAAAATCATGTCGATTTGTTGTTTCAGAAAGTCGGGTGTGACTTCCATAATTCCCGTGACGCCGGTTGTGTTTTGGGCTGTGAGGGCAGTGATGGCACTCATGGCATATACGCCATTCATGGTCATTGTCTTCAAATCGGCCTGGATACCGGCGCCTCCACTGCAGTCACTTCCTGCAATGGTCAATGCTGTTTTCATTTTCATTTTGATTTTCTCCCTTCTCATTTCAGCATTGTTTTCTATAGCGGTAACAAGGTGGTGCCCCCAATGTCCCGCTTGAAGATGTTGGCTTATTTAGCCGAAGCCAACTTCCAAAATGGAGTCAAGTTGTGATAGTCCGGTAAATAAACATCTGCCATTTCTCGAAGCTGATCTTGATTGACTTCATAGGAGTCGCAGATCGCCACAGTCATAAAACCGTCCGACTTCGCTGTTTGAATCGCATAAAACGCATCATCCACCACCACAGTGCTGTTGCGTTCTGTCCCCAAATGCTCCATTGCCTTGCGAAAGATCAGCGGCTGATCTTTTCCGCTTCCCACTTCCGTACAGGTGAAAATTGCAGAGAAATACTGTCGCATGCCGCATCGTGTCAGTGCGGCCTCCGCTTGGTAGCGGTCGGTTGCTGTTGCAATACACATTTTCATGTCTTGGGCAGCAAGCGCCTTGAGCCACTCCAACACACCGGCCTTTGGCATTACGGTGTGAAAGTAGAAATCCTCAACAGTATGGTTGATACCATCCATGATTTCCATAACAGACATCGGAATAGCATAATGCTCTTTAAGATATGCAGCGGATTGCAGTAGGCTCAGGGGTTTCAGAACCTTTTGCAGATCTTTCTGTGGCTCTTTCCCGAGAGAACGCAGATAGACTGCGCCCGCAGTTTCCCAAATGAACATGGAATCGAGCAGAGTTCCATCGATGTCAAAAATCATTCCCCGGATCATTCCGCTACCACAGCCTTCGCCTTTTCTTTCAGTTGAGCAGTCGCCGTTGTAATATCCTCTGCGCCAAAGATAGCTGAAACCACAGCAACGCCTGCAACCATACTTCCCTTGATTTCCAGAACATTTTCGGAATTAATGCCACCAATGGCTACAGCAGGAATGGAAACGCTGGAGCAGATTTCTTGCAGCTGTGCATTGGAAATCCGAATCGCATTTGTTTTGGTTGGAGAAGGGAATACGGCACCCACGCCCATATAATCGGCGCCGGCGGCCTCTGCGGCCTTGGCTTGTTCCACTGTTTTGCAGGTTGCGCCAATGATAAAGTCAGCAGGGACACGCTTTCGAATTTCAGCCACGGGCGTATCTTCAATCCCCACATGAACGCCATCTGCTCCGCTTTGCAAGGCTACGTCCACATTATCGTTGATGATGAGCGGAACGCTGTATCTGTGGCAAAGTTCTTTTGCCAAAATAGCTTCTCGAACAAAACTGACTTCATTCAGATTCTTTTCCCGAAGCTGCACGATGGTCACGCCGCCTTTCAGTGCATCCTCGATCTGCTCTATAAGGGTTTGCTTGCCCACCCATGCACTGTCAGTCACTGCATATAACAGCAGGCTTTTTTTGTTAAACTTCATCCTTTTCCTCCATGGCTTTGAAGTAACTCGGCACATCGTTACTTCTCATCAAATTGCTCATCAGACAAGTCCCGGCAGCTCCCGAGGTACGAACCTGAAAGATGTTCTTGTTATCAAGCCCTCCGATGCCATACACCGGAATGGAAACTGTTTTACAAACATCCTGCAGAAATAATAATCCTCGACCGGGCAAGCCTTTCTTACAATCCGTTTCGAATACATGACCGGCTGTGATGTAGGTACAGCCCAAAGCTTGTGCTTCCAATGCCTCCCGGTCACTGTGGCAGGAGGCTCCAAGGATGAGAAAGCGGGATTTTTCCGCTACTGACAAATTGCGGAGAATATCTAGCGGCAAATGGATAGCCTCTGCTCCAAGCTCTATGGCGACATCCACAAAACTATGCAGGATGCAACGCACATTGTGCCGCGCACAGATTTCCATTACCGAAACAGCCAACTCTTTGTATGCCTTGGGAGATAAATCCTTTTCACGCAGGATAATGCCGGCCGGGTGACAGGCGGCGATCCGTTCGATTCGTGTCAGGAAGTCTTCCTGGCACTGCATTCGATTGGTGACACAAAGGATATCAAACATACACATAATCATTCAGCACCGGCTGAAGCCCTTCTTTTGACATATCCTGATACATGGTTGCAAAGCTTCTTCCATCGTCGATTTCAAACTGCTCGTCACCCTTGGCAGTTTCCTCTTCCTTGCCGGTATATTTGCTTTCGTGATCTCCAATACCGGTGGAAACACCGGCAGAAACCTTGGTGGCAGCGATTTTTACGATGCCGTTGCGAAATGCTGCGCTTTCACGAGAGGAAACGGTAATTCCCACAAATGGAAGGAATATACGATAAGCGCAGAGAACCTGACAAAGCTGCTTTTCGCCCACATCCAGAGGATTGATTTTGTCGTTATTGATAATGGGGCGAAGTCTCGGACAGGACAAGGACATTTCTGCTTGTGGATATTTTCTTTGCAGATAATAGACGTGGAGAGCGCTGGCAAGGGCATCCTTACGGAAATCAGAGAGCCCCAGCAGGGCAGAGAAGGCAACTCCACGCATGCCGCCAAGCAGGGCACGCTCTTGCGCGTCAAAGCGATACGGCCAGACGCGTTTATGCCCCAGCAAATGGAGTGTTTCATACTTGTCTGCATTGTAGGTTTCCTGGAACACGGTTACGTAGTCTACACCGCATGCATGCAGGTAGCGATATTCGTCGGTGTTGACGGGATAGATTTCTATACCAACCGTGCGAAAATACTTTCTTGCAAGCTTACAGGCTTCGCCGATGTACGCCACATCACTATGCACACGACTCTCGCCGGTGAGAATCAGAATTTCCTCCATACCGGAGTCGGCTATGATTTGCATCTCGTGCTCGATCTGCTCCATATTTAGCTTCATCCGTTGAATATGGTTGTAACAGTTGAAGCCACAGTAGACACAATAATTCTCACAGTAATTGGCAATATACAAAGGTGTAAACAGGTACACGGTATTGCCGAAGTGTTTGCTGGTTTCCATTTTTGCTTTCTGTGCCATTTCTTCCAAAAACGGTTCTGCCGCAGGAGATAGAAGCGCCTTGAAATCTTCAATACTGCAGGTGTCGTGTTCTAACGCTGCACGAACATCACGGGCAGTATAGACAGAGTAATCGTAGCTTTCCATCTGTGAAATCACACGGCTGCAAACATCAGATTCAATGATCTCCATGCCGGGCAGATACTCCATGTGATTTTTCCGACTGGAAGGATCAATTTCCAGTCGATGTTTCTTTTCCAAAGCAGCTTGTGACAGATGCTTGGAATCCACAAAAAACTGATTTTCCATCTTTATTACCTCTTAATCACGTAGGAAACCGGTCAAAGGATCGGATGCAGATGCACCGCGGGTCAGCACGCGACCCAAACCGGACAGATATGCTTTACGGCCTGCTTCAATGGCCTGACAAAACGCCGCAGCCATCATGGGAAGATCGCCTGCGGTTGCAAGTGCGGTGTTGGCCATGATAGCAGCTGCACCCATTTCCATAGCTTCACAAGCCTGAGAAGGTCTTCCAATGCCGGCGTCCACGATGATAGGCAGGTCAATTTCGTCGATGAGAATTTGAATGAAAGAACGGGTGGCAAGCCCTTTGTTGGAGCCGATAGGAGAAGCGAGTGGCATAATGGTAGCAGCACCGGCATTTACCATATCACGAGCAGCATTCAAGTCGGGGTACATATAAGGCATGACCACAAAGCCTTCATTTGCTAAAATCTCTGTAGCTTTTATGGTTTCCTGGTTGTCAGGCAGCAGATACTTGGTGTCGCGCATGATCTCGACCTTGACGAAGTTACCGCATCCCAGTTCTCTTGCAAGCCGGGCAATACGGACAGCTTCTTCCGCAGTTCTTGCACCGGAGGTATTAGGCAGAAGGGTGACGGTTTTAGGAATGTAGTCGAGAATATTTTCCTGCTCTTTCGTGTTGGCTCTGCGCACAGCCAGTGTGATCATTTCGGCACCGGCATCTTTTATGGCAGCTTCAATGAGCTTCATGGAATACTTGCCGGAACCTAAAATAAAACGGGAATTAAATTCGTGACCGCCAATGACCAGCTTATCATTGTTAATCATAGAAAAACCTTCTTTCTTATGTTTCGTATTCACCTGCAAGAATTCGCAGGACGGTGTGCGCTTGGTGTGCAGCGCAAAGCATGACGCGGGGAGCAACAAGACTAATGGTGTTTGCTACATCATTCACTTCATCGCCGCAGAGGTAAAAGTGTTTCATAATTCTTCTTGTTCTGATAATATTGGGTGTTTCCATGCCGGACATACCGGAAGCCGCAACTATAAAACATTCAGGTAACTTCTCCAAGACACCGTTTACAAGCATCGCTTTTGCTTCTGCGTTGTCGAATGCTTCACAGATCACATCTGCATCTTTCAAAAGTTCTGCAAAATTATCTTCGGTGATCCTCGCTACAATGGCTTGCGTTTCCACGTAAGGTGCGATCTCCATGATATTTGCGGCAAGCGCTTCTGTTTTTTGCAACCCAATCTGATTTGCTTTGTATTGTTGACGGTGTAAGTTGGTGATATCTACACGATCAAAATCAATAAGAAGTAGTTTTCCAACACCGGCTCTTGCTAATGCAATCGCAATATTGGAGCCTAAGCCACCTAAGCCACAGATAGCAACGGTTGCAGAGGAAAACTTCTGCTGAAGCGCACAGCCATGACGTTCCTTCAAAGCATCCATCCATTCCTTTTGCGTTGGAATCACTTAACCACCTCCTACGAAACTGACAATTTCTAAACGGTTGCCGTCTGTCAAAACGGTTGCGCCATACTGCGACTTAGGTACGATGTTGCCATCGCGCTCCACCGCAATTCGTTTGGGATCATAATTTGTTGTGGCCAGATATTCGGAGATTGTTTTTCCTGCGATATCCAGTTCCACGCCATTGACCTTTACCATGTCTGCACCTCTCAAAAAAAAATCCGGGAAACTACCGATTTGAAAGTTTCCCGTAATACGCATCCAAATACCTACGTTGGCATTATCCAAATCAGGTTTCAGGGTCAAAGGTGATACCTTCCTCTCAGCCTGTAACACAAGCTCCCCATGTATGCAATTAAAACAAAACAGAAGACAACCTCTTTTAGATGCCTCCTGTAAAAAACATGTGTATGCATTCCTACGGCGGCATTATCCGCATCAGGTCAAAGGGTCGAAGCTTCATTGCTTCCTCTCAGCCTGTAACACAAGCTCCCCTATCTGTTTTAAGCATTATACACCAAATTTTGAAAAAATACAATAGTTTTTTAAAAAAGATAAAAAAGGTGCCGTAGCAAAATGATGATTAAAAATCTTTTTGCTACGGCTCCATCTTTCTTGTTACACGCCTGTACGGCAGTTACCCTATATCGGAAATGATCTTATGCTGTCTTTATGGAAACTACCGAAAGGGTCTTTTGATTTTACTCAGAAGAGTAAGGAAGCAGTGCAATATGACGTGCTCTCTTAATCTCTGTGGTAAGCTGACGCTGATGCTTTGCACATGTGCCGGTCATGCGACGGGGCAGAATCTTTGCTCTGTCGGAAATGAAACGACGCAGACGTGCTACATCCTTATAATCAATGTGTTCAATCTTATCTGTGCAGAATACGCAAACCTTTTTCTTGGTCTTGCGGCTGCGGAAAGGTCTGTCTGACTTTTCTCTATCCATGGATCATTCTCCTTTCATAAATTGCACTTAGAACGGCAAATCGTCATCTGTAGCATCCGGACCGAAATCCATCGGTAAATCAGATGCGGGGGATGCCCCATCGGCTTGGCCGGCAGAATCTTTCTTGCCTTCTACAAAATGTGCTTCATTCACAATTACCTCTGTTACCCAGTGGCGCTTACCTTCCTGATCGTCCCAGGTGCGGGTTTGAATCGTACCGTCAACAGCAATTAAATTTCCCTTTGTAAAGAAGCGGGATATAAAATCAGCTGTATTACGAAAAGCGACACAATTGATAAAATCAGTTTGTCTCTCCTCGCCCTGACGTGCATAGCTCCTTGTTACCGCTACCGTGAAAGTGGCAACAGACATGCCGCTTTGTGTGGAACGCAATTCAGGATCCTTTGTGAGTCTGCCTACTAAAATAGCTTTGTTCAGCATGCGGAAATCCTCCTACTCTTCGTTACGGCGAACAACAATGGTGCGAAGAACACCGTCTGTAATGCCGTAAACACGTTCCAGTTCACGAGGGAACTCTGCATTTGCCTTGAAGTTAACAAGAACATAGTAGCCTTCCGTTTTGTAATTAATCGGATAAGCTAAACGTCTTTTACCCCAGACATCAACGCTTTCTACTTCGCCTGCACCAGCAATGAGTGCCGTGAACTTTTCTTGCAGCGCGTTAATCTTTTCTTCCTCAAGAGAAGAATCCAGGACAAAAATGGTTTCATAACGATTCATGATTTCAGCCATATTTACACCTCCTTCTGGTCTTTGGCCCCTTTCGGAGCAAGGATATCTATTTAATTATAGACGAGGAGGTAAACTTTGTCAAGCTTTTTTTGTTTTTTGTGAAAAATTTTAAATTGTATCATTCAATGCGAAAAGATTTTACACGTCTTTTCGCATGATATTTGAAAGACTATGAAAAGGACTTGCCCGCAAACGCAGTAGCGGAAGGGGATTTTAGTTGCGCCGAAGGAGCGCGTGACTGATTTTTCTACAAAGAAAAATCGGAACGTAGCAAGGTCCGTTCCGATGTGGCACTGACGCTTAATTTTAATACAATAAAATATTCGGTTTATTTTCATTAAAGAAAAGTTCCACAGCGAAACTTTTCTCTGAGTTATATTTTATAAGAAAGCTATATCCTTTAACTTACTGATTTCCATATTTAACCAGCTA